>JAISOU010000056.1 GCA_031275395.1 Helicobacteraceae bacterium
AGGATTTTAGCTTTACGACGATAAACTACGTTATGACTATGAAAAAGATAATTGCGGAAACGGCGGCGCATATACCGCTATGCGTTCTTGATAAGCCTCGATCGACGTTGGTTTTGGGGTTCAATTTATCAAAAAACCTCAAAAAGTCATTCAAGAGCCCATTTTTTAATCAGAATCTTTCTTACGTTTAGGTTAGCATCAAACGTTCTAAACGGAAGTTTCGTTTTGACGCGAAACGACGACAAGTTTGTCGCTTTTGCAAGATCGTCTAACGCTCGACTTCTCGTTAAGATCAATTCAATATTCCAAAGGAGAAACGAATGTTGCGCGTATTCGCAATGATCGCGTTTATCGTCAATCTGCTCTTCGCCGTAGTCAATATCAATACCGCCGACGCTACGGAGCTTGCCACGCTTAAAGGCATTGGGCCAACCAAAGCCGAAGCTATCGTCAATTGGAGAACCGAAAACGGTTCTTTTAAATCGATCGACGAACTAACCCAAATAAAAGGGATAGGAGATAAGACGCTAGAGAAGATCAAGGACGAGATTACCATAGGAGTCGAATCGGATTCTTCTCATCAACATTAAAACGCTTTGTTGCGTTTGATTGAGTTTAATCCGTTTGAAACGTTGAAAAGCGTCGTAAAGGTTAGCCTAATTAAAACGACGAAAAGCGTTAAGAACGCAAATTGAGTAATGCCGCATTTGACGGATTGCCGTTTCAAAGCGACGCTTATACCGTAAAGCGCGGGTTTCAATATCCCGCGCTTTAGCTTGCTAACGACAATAGACCAGCAAAACAAGCGGTTGCGAAAGTAGAATAAAGCAAAGAGCTACAGAAAAGATGAAAGGCGCATTTACTCTCCTAGAAGCGCTCGTTATCATAGTAGTAACAAGCGTGTTGGTATCGATCGCTATCGCCTCTTATGGAGATCCGGACGAGCTTTATCTCGCCAGAGATCAGATTATCAGGCATATTCGTTATACGCAACATCTAGCCGTTATGGACGATAAGTTCGATCCTAACGATCCATTTTGGGAACGCAAAAAATGGAGGATTATATTTGGAAGCTCTATGTATCCCGAATACGCGGGCGGAATTGAATACGGTTGGACATACACGATCTTTGCGGATCTAGATAACAAGGGCAATCACTCTCCGACTACGGGGGAGATAGCCGTCGATCCTTATACAAAGAGATTATTGACGGGCGGTTATGGCGTGGGATCCAAGTTAAAAAGCTCCGATCCTAAAGCTATTCCAGAGATGGCTTTATGGCATTGGAGAATTGAAAAATTCGAACACAGTAGCGCTTGCAATCAATCGATCGCTTTTGACGAAATAGGAAGACCTTATACCCTATCTACCGACTCGGACAGCTTACGCCTGATAACGCAAACTTGCAAATACACGTTGATCCATCAAAACAAAGAAGCGGCGAGTATATGTATAGAACCGGAAACGGGATATACGCACGAATGCGATTGAAGAGAGGTTCTGCGAGGAAAAAAACGAAACTTTTGCGCTCGGCGCGGATTGAAACATTCTTAAATTGAGGCGCAAAAAATGATATAGATTGTCAATATAAATCCAATTCTTGGACGCTTTTCGCGCCCCCTCTAATATGTATGGCGATATAATTGCGAATTTTATCGCCGTCGACGGCGAGATTTCAGGTTGCGGGAGGACGCTTGGAAAAGAATTATCGACCAAACGTAGCGGCGGTGATACTCTCTAGCCAATATCCTCAAAGGTGCGAGCTTTTTATCGCCGAGCGAAGCGACATTAAAGGCGCGTGGCAATTTCCGCAAGGCGGCATAGACGACGGGGAGGACGTAAAAACGGCGTTGCTTCGAGAGTTAAGCGAGGAGATCGGCACAAACGACGTGGAGATTATCGCCGAATATCCAGATTGGATCAGCTACGACTTTCCGGTCGCCGTCGCCCATAAGATGTACCCTTACGACGGACAAACGCAAAAATATTTCTTGGTGCGGCTAAAAAACAACGCGGAGATCAACCTTGAAACAAAATCGCCGGAGTTTTCCCGCTTCAAGTTTGCGCCTATCGATAACGCGCTTAAACAAGTTTCTTTTTTCAAACGCCCGATCTACAAAAAAGTTTTGGCGCATTTCAGAAAAATTGGATACCTATAAATGTTAATCGTTCAAAAATACGGCGGAACCAGCGTGGGTTCGATAGAGCGGATACAAGCCGTCGCAAAGCGCGTGGAAAAAGCGGTTATGAGAGGCGATCGCGTCGTGGTCGTCGTGTCGGCTATGAGCGGCGAAACGAACAAGCTGATCGATATGGCTACGCAGGTAAGCAAAACGCCCGCCGCGAGAGAGATGGATATGCTTCTTTCCAGCGGCGAGCGCGTAACCTGCGCTCTAACGGCGATCGCCCTAAAAGAGCTTGGCTTGGAGGCAGTCGCTTTGACGGGCAGACAAGCGGGGATCGTTACCGATTCGACGCATACCAAAGCGCGGATCGAAGAGATACCCAGCGAACCCGTTACGAAACATATAAACGAGGGCAAAATCGTTGTTGTGGCGGGCTTTCAGGGAGCCACGAGAAACGGCGAGGTTACGACGCTTGGGCGCGGCGGTTCGGATTTGACGGCGGTGGCGATCGCGGGCGCGATCAAAGCCGATTTATGCGAAATCTACACGGACGTAGACGGGGTTTATACTACCGATCCGCGCGTAGAAGAAAAGGCGCGTAAGCTCGATCGCGTCAGTTACGACGAGATGTTGGAGCTTGCCAGTCTAGGCGCGAAGGTTTTGCAAAACCGATCGGTCGAATTGGCGAAAAAACTTCAGGTGAAGGTCGTAACGCGAAGCAGTTTCAACGAGAACGAAGGGACATTGATCACAAGCGAGGAAGAGTGTATGGAAAAACCGATTGTCAGCGGTATCGCGCTGGATAAAAATCAGGCGCGTTGTAGCTTGATTGGCGTGGCGGATCGACCGGGTATAGCGGCGGAGATTTTTGAAACGTTAGCCTCTATGGCGATCAACGTCGATATGATCGTCCAAACCGTAGGGCAGGACGGCAAAACAAATATGGACTTTACCGTTCCATCTACGGAGCTAGAACAGGCAAAACGCGCTTTGGGCGGATTTGGCGAAGCGACGGGAAAACAGGGGTTCGACGATCAGGTTTGTAAGGTCAGCATTGTCGGCGTAGGTATGAAATCGCACAGCGGCGTGGCGGCGCGAATGTTTAGCTCGCTCGCCAAAGAGAATATCAATATCCTGATGATCAGCACCAGCGAGATTAAAATCAGCGTCGTGATCGCAAGAAAATACGGCGAGCTTGCCGTCAGAATCTTGCATGCGGCGTACGAGTTGGACAAGTAGTTTTTGTGGAGCAACTGGTCAACTGGACGCTTGAAACGATCCGCGCCGACAGCCCTATGATGTCGTGGCTTGAAGAGCGGCGCTTCGACTGGGCGACGGCGGTTCATTCGGCGTTAAAACATCTAATCGTCGGCGGGGTTCCGCTGATTTTAGTTACCGATCGCGATCGCGAATGGTTTGCGAAATATCTTATTACGACCCTCAATCAAAGCGGTAAAAAACGCCCCTTCGTAGCCGTTTTTAACGCGAACGATTTTGCGCCCTGCGTCGATTGCGCCGATTCAGGCGAAACGCAACTTGTTCAAAATATGCTCTCGATCGCCTTTAACAACCGCTATATCTATTGGTATATCGGACGCGGCGGCGACGCTCGCGCGCAAGCGCCCAAAAAGCGCCGCGAAAGTTTTATGTGGGCGATGGACGAAGAGGTTCAAGACGGATTTTTTTTGCGATCCTCCGATCGCCTTCTCGACGTCAAACTAATGCACTTAGCGCGGCTTTTTGATAAGACGATCGACGCGGTTATGTTTGGCGAGGTTAATCTATAGCGATGGGCGCGTTGTGGGTATGCGCCGATAAAGAGGCGGGATTAAAACGTATTTTGGCGCAAATCGGCGACGCGCCGAAGATTGTCTTTTGGACGTGCGCCGATAAAGAGGCGGGATTAAAACGCCTCGACGATCTGATCGGCAAAACGCCGCGAACGATTGTAGAAGCCAAAAACGAAGAGTTTCCAATCGACGCGGCAAGAGCGCTGATCGCCCAAGCCTACGTGGCAAGCGAGCGCGAAAAGTTTTTGATCGCCGCCGCCGACGGTTATGGCAGAGAGGCGCAAAACGCGCTCTTAAAAGCGCTGGAAGAGCCGCCGCGAAATATAACGATCTATCTTTTAGGAACGAAAAAATCGGCGTTTTTAGCTACCGTCCGATCGCGTCTGCCGCTTTGGACAATTCCCGCGCCGAAAACTCCAGCCGAAAATCTAATCGACTTTGCGCGGTTCGATCTAAAAACCGTTTATGAGTTTGTTAAAACCTATAGCTATCTGCCTAGAGATCGCGCTAAACGTCTGATCGAAGAGGCGCTGGACTATTTTTTGACGTTAAAGTCAATCAAAACGCCGTTAAAAGGTCGCGTTTTAGCCGCGATCGAACGCGCCTTTAGGCTAACCGCTCTTAACTCGAGCGCCGCAAACGCGATCCTGCCCGTTTTACTACTTCTTTTGGAATGCAAAAACAGTGCAAAAACTGCCGTTTGATCTTGACGTCGCGCCGATTTTAGAGGCGATCGGCTGCGATCAGCGCGGCGCGGCGCTGATGACGCAAAAAGCGCGAATCGATCGTTTTTTGATCAAAGATTTACCTTGCGGCGCGGCGAATATCCTAAAACAGGACGCGCTGTCGATCGGCGCGGATCTCGCCGTTCATAGGGATACGCCCTCTTGCGGCGTTAGCAAAACCGACGCGCTTCTTTTTACTTCGCGCGCGCAACTAAAAAAACTGATCGAAAAGGAAAAAACGCAGCCGTTCGGATTAAAGGCGATCGCCGAAAAGTTAAGCCGTTTTTTACTCTTTGGCGACGAGAAAAACGCCCGCGTGATGGGGATTATCAATCTAAACGACGATAGTTTTAACCCCGCAAGCAGAACAAAGCCAAGCGAGGCGCTAAAAAAAGCTGAAAAAATGATCGAAGACGGCGCGGCGTATATCGACGTTGGCGCGGTAAGCTCTCGACCGGGTAGCCTCGCGCCCGCGCCCGAAACGGAGCTTGAGCGGCTAAAACCTGCGATCGACGCGCTATACGAGGCAAAACTATACGAAAAGGCGATCTTTAGCTTAGACAGCTACGAACCTTTGTCGATCGAATACGCGCTTGATCGCGGTTTTAGGCTTATCAACGATATTACGGGCGGCAGGGACGATCGCGTTTTGGCTCTAGCGGCAAAATACGACGCGGCGCTTTGCGTAATGCATATGCAGGGCGATCCAAAAACAATGCAGGACAATCCGATCTACGACGACGTAGTCCAAGAGGTCGATCGCTTTTTTGAGGAACGCGTCGCCGTAGCGCTCTCTTTTGGCGTTAAAGAGCTGATACTGGACGTTGGAATCGGCTTTGGCAAAACTTTTACGGACAATCTAAAGCTGATCGCCGCCCATTCGCACTTTACCCGCTTTGGGCGCGAATTGCTAATAGGCGCTTCGCGCAAATCGCTGATCAATTCTATCTCGGCCGCCGCCGTTGGCGACCGGCTCGGCGGAACGATCGCGCTTCACCTAAAAGCGGTCGAATATGGCGCGAGTATCGTCCGCTGCCACGACGTTTTTGAACACGTCCAAGCCCTGCGCGTCCTTAACGCCTTAAAATCGCTCGGCGACTGAACCCAAATAAGGCGATCGCGTCTTTCATAAACGCCGCCGCGCTTTTCTTGCTCCTTAAAACAAATGAAAAGATTCTATAATTGACGACAGGCAAAAAAAGCGCTAAAATAGACCAAAACATAAAAGGATTGTTAAAAATGAGCGCGTTTCGTTGCAAATCGGCGTCAATTTCTTGTCCGTCCAAGAAGCGGGGCAAAATTAAAGCCCTTTATCAATCTAACCTATTTATTTTGTTTCTCGGGTTTGCCCTTTTCGCTCTTTCGGGTTGCTACAGCGATAGAAGCGGCGAGGCGGAGCGTAACAACGTATCGTTTTACGCCGACAATTTGGACTTATTAGAAACGCGATCGATTACGAGAGGAACGACGATCAATCCTTCCGATCTTCGTTCCGGTTCGTGGTACAAAGCGGGCGAAAACT
This sequence comes from Helicobacteraceae bacterium, assembly GCA_031275395.1. Classification (GTDB taxonomy): domain Bacteria; phylum Campylobacterota; class Campylobacteria; order Campylobacterales; family SZUA-545; genus JAIRNH01. The sequence continues at coordinate 6,164 of JAISOU010000056.1, forward strand.
CGATTACGGCAAGCCATCAGCTTAGAGGAGATGTTAATTTTTACGCTTCCCCGTCCGTATTTGAAATTAACGACGAAAACGGATTGCAAGAGATCAACGCAACGTGCGGGGAGATAAGCAAATACATTCTACTTAACGACATAGCGCTAACGAGCGAATGGAAACCGCTTTGTAGCGACGTCCCAGGTAAACAATTCGTCGGCATACTAAACGGAAACGCTCGCAAGATAACAAAATTGCAAATCAATAGCGACGAAAATTATGTCGGTCTGTTTAAGTATATTGGAACGAGCGGCGCCGTAAAAAATCTTGGCGTTATTATCGCAAACGATAAAGAGATAAATGGTTCGTACTGTGTAGGCGCGATCGCAGGGTATATTGACGGCGGTTCTATAGAAAACAGCTACGCCGAAGGTAACGTTAGCGGAGACGTAGGTTATATAGGCGGCATCGCGGGATATGTTATTAACAACGGTTCTATCAAAAACAGTTATTCGGATAGCAACGTTAGCGGCTACGGCTACGGCATAGGCGGTATTGTGGGCGGACTTGAAGGTAGCTCTATAGCCGACAGCTATTCTAGAGGATATATCGCGGGTTACGGCGACAGTAATCAAATGGTCGGCGGTATCGCGGGGCATGCGTATAACGTTTCTATAACGCGTAGCTATTCCGAAGGTAACGTTAGCGGCGCTTATGGTATTGGAGGAGTCGTGGGGGAAATATATGGCGGCGCTATAGAAAACGTCTATTCCGTAGGCGACGTCGACGGCAACAATAGCGTAGGCGGTATCGCGGGATATGTCGGCAATTCTGCTTCTATAACGCGTAGCTATTCCGAAGGCAACGTTAGCGGCGACGGTAACGTAAGCGGAATCGTCGGGTATCTTTATGTCGGTTCTATATCCAATAACGCCGCTATAAATAAGAAAATTACGGGAAACGCGGACGCAAACCGCACTGTTGGAAGCGGCTATAGCGGTACTGTGGAACATAACTTTGCTTTGGATACGATGATTGTCGTTGGAAGCGGCGCTAACGGAAATGGGGGAGAGAATAAAACGCAAACGCAACTAAAAACAAGAAACGTCTATGAAAATCCCACAAGTAGCGGCGGTCTAGATTGGAATTTTGGAAACGACAGGGATAATCCTTGGGTTTGGGGCACTTTTGGCGACTATCCTTATCCTACGTTATATTGGCAGATAAAGTCTGCGCGTCGTTATTAAAGAAAGCGTCTAATCATTGCGGTTGCAACATCGTCGCTCTCGTTATGGCGATAAGCGTTTTACAAAACAAGTTGCAAGCGCCGCAACAAAGAAAATAGCTTGAGCAAGATTGAAGCCGCGCATTTGTTTTTGAGCGTTTTATCGCCTTTTTGATCGTCGCTTTGTTATAGTCCTTTATGATTTCGGCATAAACTTCTTTTGTTTTCATTCATAATCCTTATGTGGGCGTTGGTAAATTCGATTCAACATATCGGATTAATTTATGAAGACGAATAACTATCGCATCAAAAGCGACAAAATAGGCAACTATAGTTTTAATCGTCGCCGTTTAATCTCTTGAGAGCGCGTTATACGACAATACGTCCGCGCTTATCCGCAAGCGTGATTACCGCTTCCGCGCCAGAATTAAAAGCGAGGAAGTCGTTTTCCATGCCGTCGCTAAAAATAACGCCGTTTTCGCCCATAAGGGATTCGATACGCAAAGGCTCGCTTGCCGATACTTTTCCAAAAACCAGAGTCGTACCTGTCGTCTTGCTTGGAAATGGTTCGCGCACCGCGAAAATAAGCTCTTCGCTCTTCCACTTTCCGACGACGCTCGATAGTTCGGAAAAACCATAGCTTTGTTTCTTGCGTCGCGTTTTTTTAGCGGTTGCCGCGACGCTTTTTACAGGCTCTTCGGAAGTTTTACTTGTATTTGATTCCGACGACAGCGAGAGTCCAGAGGCGCCGCGGAGTAGCGGTTTAAATTCAGATTCGACAAGGCGATCGTTTTCCTGCGCGCCGCCGTATGGATGACCGATGACGGAGGCGGATATGCGCGAAGCGCCCGCGATAACGCTTTTCATCCAACCTGTGGAACCTAATCCAGTCGAGACTATAACGCCGCTTGAGGATTGCGGCTCTTTAAGTCCGCCGTGCTTGATAATGTAACGGGCTGAAACGTGGGTGCGCTGTCCGATAAAAAAATCATTAACCGCCAGCAACTCCTGACCATTCTGAATACGCGCTTTCGCCATAGTTATCTCTTCCGTTTTTCGTTTTCCATTTATGGTCTCTTCGACGATTTTCGCCGCGTCTTTTACGGTAAAGGGCAGAAGTATGCCGTCCCAGCGATCGGGATCGGGATTTACGCCAACGATTGGCTGATTGTTTAGATATTTGATCGTGTTCGCCATCAAGCCGTCCTGTCCGATAGCAACCACAATATCGCCGGGCGCGAAAATAAAATTCGGCAGGTATTTGCGATCCAATATTTGAATATTGCCCAGCTCTTCTAAGTCCTGCCGCGCCTCTTTTACGGAAGCGTGATACTGTCGATGTTCCGCGTCGTAATCGTCGAAATCTCCGCCTAGCGAATGAATATAAAACTTTGCTTGAGCGCGGGTATTTTGGCTTATCAGCACCTTTTCCAGCCGCGTCTCCCGCGTGATAACGACGATGCGACGATCGTATTTTTTCATAACGCATCCGCGCTCGCTACTTTCATCTTGCGTCGGAACAATGTCCGCCAAACCCAGCGTAATAGCGCGCCTACGCAGAAAAACAAGATCAAAAAAGGAAAACCGTAGAACGCAAATGCCAACGCATCATAAAGTCCTTCGAAAAACAGATCGGCTAGGCTTTCCATTTTTGACGGGCGCGCGCGTTCCCCGATCTGCGCGTCGATGAAATAAATTTCAAGTAGGTGCGCGTCGATGCGTCTTTGGTGTTGCGCGGCGTCCTTTTCTGTAGACTCGAGGATCTGCTGTACATCCGCCTGTTCGCGCGCGAGATCAATGAGTTCCGCTAGCGTGATATCTGTCCGTTCGGCAAGGGATTCAAGGCGATCGCCGTATGCCTTGAGCCGCGCCGCCTGACGACGATTATCTACGATCGCCTCGGCCAGATCCTCGGCGCGAGTTTCTCGATAGGACGTCTTTCCATCTTCTCCGCGCGCAAGAGCGACTATGGGGTCGACGCCGGTTGGCTGAATGCGTACGGCTAAACGAAATTCGGATTCTCCTTGTTGCCAAACGCGCAGGATTTGGCAGTCGCCAAAGCGCGCCTCCACGCATGCCGACTGTACGTTTTTCGCGCGATTGGCGATCTTATCGGCGGGAAGCTTGATGTGAAAAATATGCTCGTAAGCTAGCGTGGCGCCCTTTGAATAGGTATTTTCCGATGCGACGACGCTGTCCGCCGACGACGCGGATCTAGCATCGGCGCTCTTGTATTCCGACGGACTGCAGGCAACGAGAGCTAACGCCAACAAAATGCAAGGGAAGATCCGTATTTTTTTCATCGCAAAACTAGCCATAGCGTTATTTCTTAGGCGCGTTCGCCACGAGCGATTGCAAAAGATCCGGCGTGATGTTGAGATTGCCAATTTTTTCCGCTTGATCGGCAATGCCCTGAAAAGCCTGCGCGAGCAGTCGCCCAGAATCCAGCCCCGCGTTTGCCAATATCTTTAGCACTTCGGGCTTCGTGTTCTCGTAAGCCGCGATAACCGCTTTGAGCGCGTATGCCTTGGCGTCGGCAATCGCTTTATCGTTTCGGCTCTTGAGGTCGATAAGCGCTTGGTTCTTTTTTTCCTGCGAAATCTGGAAGGCGAGGCGCTCCTCTTGCATTTCCATATCTTTTTTCATCGCTAAACGCTGGGTTTCTAGCTTGCTTTCTTGAATTTCGCGGTTTTTGTTCTCCACGGCGATCTCGGTGTTTAGTTCGCTCTCTCGAATAATGCGTTCCTGCTCCACGGCGTAATTGCGCCGCTGAAAAATGGCCTGATCGGATTCTTGCAGAATACTTTCGCGCGTTTCGGCTTCTAGCGCTTTGGCGGTTTCTGGAGTAGGGGAGACGGCGGCGACGGAAAGCCCCAAAATTTCCACGCCCAGCGCCTTAATCATTTCATGTACAGCAAGCGCCCGATGCGCTTTTGCGGCGATGTCGTCCGAAGCGATAACCGCTTTTTTAAGATCAAGATTTTTTACTACGTCCCTGATCGCCACCAGCGCCATATTTGTAAGCCGTTCGGGCAACTTCCGCGGATCCTCCGATTGATAGCCCAGTCCGGCGCGGTCGATGTCAATAGTGTAATTGAGCATTTTCGCCGCTTGCGCGGGATCGGAAATACGGTAGGTGATCTGCCCTTGTACTGTGAGTTCTTGGAAATCGGCGGAAGTCTCCGTGAGCATGAAAGGCGCGTCCTCGCTACTGATAGGCACGGCGACAAGCGAAGTGGAGGGAGCAAAGTAAAAGAACGAAAGCCCCGTTCCCTCCGCTACGACTTTTCCGCCCTTATAGCGAAAGACGTAACGATTTGGCGCAAATTTCGCAAAACGCACGAAGCTACGGATCAACGCCCTTATAAACCAAAATAACAATAAGGCGCCAACCAACGCCGCCGCTAATTTCCAAATTATTTCCATCGTTATGTCCCCCACAACAGTTTCGTTGAATTATAGCGCTTGTTGGACGTACGCTTTTGTTGGCGATTATTTTGATCGCCTATAAACCTTATTCGCCGCGATCAACGCGTTTTATCAATGGCGAATGCGCGATATTTGCCGGTCGCGCTAACATTCGCCTTTCAGGTAGCTTTGACAATCTTGCTTTTAATCCGTTTATTGAATTTTGTGAAAATGAATAATTTAACGACAAAACCAGCTTGGACGGGCGATAAAAAGTTCGTCGCGTTTTGTCGCGTTGCCGACGATCGCTTGCTTGATCGCCACGCCGCCGACCTTCCGCTCGCTTCGCCTGAAGCGGCAGTTGGCGCCGTATAGATTCAGACCTTCCGCAACCAAATAAGCGTCGCAAGCGCTTACCGTATCCCACAGCAAAACGCGCTTGTCCCAATCGCCGCTTAATATCTGATCGCCTTCAGGCGAAATCGCGATCGCGCTAAAAAGCGACGACAAACCAAACTCGGCGATCGTTTTGTTGGCTCTAGCCTCCCAAACGACTCGCGCTCGGCTCGCCTGCCGCGCTCGCGTTGTTCTCGGTAATCGCGCCCCCTTTTGAGGCGCGCCCCGTCAGCGCCGCGATCGGCGCTATGTAAATTATTGTTCTCATAGACTTACTTTATCACGCTTTTGTTGGATCGATTTCCCAGAAGAAGTCAATCCACTTGTCGCTTACGCGCGCAAAAAAATCGGCGCGTATAGACGCGGACGGCTTTTGAAACAAAGTCGCCGTCTTGAAAATCGTCGTGGGATAGCGTTCGCTTAGGGCGCTCGACACGGCTTTCATGGCATCTGTAAACGAAACCCAGAAATGAGACCGCCGTTAAACTACAAATTAGACTGAGGAATTATAAAAACGCGAAGCCTGCGCAAACTTGAGCCGCAAGCGGCGCGTTTTCAAGAAGCATTAGGATTCTTTCTGAAAAAATAGAGCGTTAGTTTAGCAAAAGCGAGATTTGCCGCGCAAAATCAGAACTTATTCGCTCTATTTGAGCGCTTACGACAACTTAAAGCGGCGCGATCGCTATGTCGTCGCTATCGCAAGATTTTTTAGACAAACGGGCGGCATTTTGCAAATCCGCTACAATACGCGGCAGAGAAAGATATTATGCGATCAATTGAAAAGGGCGATTTTGAAAAAGCTCTTAAAGAGTGGACAGGAGCTATTGAAATTGACGCGGAATATACATACGCATACTACAAGCGCGCAAATGTCTATCAAGATTTAGGCGAATACGACAAGGCTTTGGCGGATTTTGAGAAAGTAATAGAAATTGACCCCGACTTTGCAAACGCTTACAATGACCGCGCATTTGTTTACGGAAAATTGGGCGAAAGCAAAAAGGCGCTTTTAAACTATGATAAAGCGATAGAAATTGACCCGAATTTTGCGCCCGCATATAATAATAGAGCAAGTTTGTATCATGATTTGGGAGAATACGA
>JAISOU010000022.1 GCA_031275395.1 Helicobacteraceae bacterium
TAATCCTTGGGTTTGGGGAGCTTTTAGCGGTTATCCTTATCCCACGTTATATTGGCAGACAGTCGCGCCCTAGTAAAGATCGCCGCAAAAACAACGGCTATCCTTACCTCTATTGGCAAAAGTAGCTAAATCGTATAGCGTATAGGCAATCCTATCCGCCCTATTCGTTATTCCCGCGTCCTTTCTCATTATTCCCGCTCCCTAAAAACCGCGTTGCAAAGCCGTAAAAACAAGATAAAACGCTTCATTCCGTCGTTTTTATTTTTGCAAAGTCGTAATACAATAAGCCCGCTTGTAAGACAATTGCGAAAAATAAACGACGGAGGCATAATTTGGAACAGGATATTCGAGCGAAAAAAGAGGAGCTTCTCAAATTTGCCGCGAGCTACGAAAGCGGCGGCGCCTCTTTGGGCGATTTGGCGATTCACGAATCGGATATAGCCGAAGTACTGCTAGAGCTTAAGGAGGAGGGCGGCGGCGAGGATTACGCGCGCTTAATCGACGCGCTACCGCCGGATTTGCTCGGTCCCGTCGTGCTGGAGTTGCCCGAAAAGATACAAGAGGATCTGATCAGATCGCTAAACGATCGCAAATGGGCGGCGATCATAGAGGAGCTAGACACCGACGACGCGACGGATATGATTCAAAAGATCGAGGAGATCGACAAAGAGAAATCTTACGAGATTTTGCGTCAAGTGCGCGTCGATCAAAAAGAGAGCATAGAAAATCTTAAGCGTTTCGACGAGGACAGCGCGGGCGCGATTATGCAAACGGAGCTTTTCAGCGCGAAACTTGGCGAAAAGATCAGCGACTCGATCAAGCGGCTGAAAAATATGGTGGCGGACGAGGAGTTAAGCAATATTCATTTTGTCTTTGTCGTCGACGATCAGAATAAACTTATGGCTATGTTAAGCCTTGAAGAGATGATTATGCTCGATCTGGATAAAACCTACAAAGAGTGTTTGGAGTCGCTCGACGAACCGATATTTGTCTATTCGCACGATACGATCGAAACCGTTACGCAGACTGTGGAACGTTACGACTTGGCGGCGATCGCGGTCGTGGATCATTTTCGGCGGCTTTTGGGACGAATTACGAGCGACGATATTTACGACTTGATCGAAGATCAGGCTACGGAGCAGATCTACTCTTTGGCGCAGGTCGGGGAGGATACGGAGGTTTATGAGGGGGCGGTCAAACACGGTTGGGCTAGAGCGAAGTGGCTTTTTTTGAATCTGGCGACGGCGACGTTGAGCGCGGCGGTAATCGGATTTTTTTCGGATTCGATCGAACAGATTGTGGCTCTTGCGATTTTAATGCCGATCGTGGCTAGTATGGGCGGCGTGCTAGGAACGCAGACGCTTACCGTAACCGTTCGCAAACTCGCTTTGGGCGAGGTGAAAATAGAAGACGCGCGATCGGTGGTCAAAAGAGAGATCGCGATCGCGCTTTTTAACGGAGCGATTTTTGCCGTATGCGCGGGAGCGCTCGCTTGGGCGTGGTTTGGCAAGCCGCTTTTGGGCGCGGCGCTCGCGCTGGCGCTTTTAGCGAATATGCTTTACGCGGGCTTTTTTGGCGCGAGTATTCCGCTGGTTTTGAAGCGCTTTGGGATCGATCCCGCAGTGGCAAGCGGCGTACTTTTGACTACAATTACAGATGGGGCGGGTTTTTTTACCTTTCTTGGGCTTGCCACGTTAATTTTGTTATAGGGGTTTTTAATGAGCGAAATAAGAGCGCCGATAGGAAAGCAGCTAGATTTTAGCGAACCTTGGAGCATATTCCGCGTAATGGCGGATTTTGTCAACGGTTACGACTCGCTTAAAGACGTCGGGCCTTCGGTTACGGTTTTTGGTAGCGCGAGAACAAAGCGCGATCACCCGTATTATAAGGCGGCGCAAAAGCTGGGCTATATGCTTGCCGAAAACGGCTTCAACGTGATCACGGGCGGCAGCGCTGGCATTATGGAGGCGGCAAATCGCGGCGCGTATAGTTCGGGCAAAGGCAAGTCGATCGGACTGAATATCGAGTTGCCGCACGAGCAGGCGAGCAACGCGTATTTGGATTTAAGTTTGAAGTTCGATTACTTTTTTGCCCGTAAGGTGATGTTGGTGAAGTATTCCTACGCCTATATTATCTTTCCGGGCGGTTTTGGGACGATGGACGAGCTTTTCGAGGCGCTGACGCTCGTTCAAACGCGCAAAATCTTTCCGATCGGAATCTTTTTGGTGGGCGCGGATTACTATAAGCCGCTTTTGGATTTTATTAAATCTAGTATGCTCGGCGAAAAAGCTATCTCGCCCGCCGACGTGGATTTGATAAAATTAACGGACGATTTGGACGAGGTTGTGAGTTTTACGAAGGATCATATAGATAGACGGATCAAAGAGATGGAAGAGATGGGATTAACTAATCTTACCGATTACGCGCGTCTTAAAAAGTTTCAAGAGGCGCGACGGCAAAGGGGGATATGATGGCTTACGACAAAGAGTGGGACGAAGACGAAAACGACGAATTACCGGAGTCGTTTGACGACGACGATCTTTCGCTGGATATTCCTTTTGAAGAGGACGATCTGCCCTTAGACGATCTTCCGCTTGAAGAGATCGACGATCCGTTCGATCAAAAAAGAGGCGGTTTTGGCGACGCCGGCAAATACGACGACGGCGACTATGAGTATAACGACGAGGACGACGAAGAGTTTTACGAATAATCTATCGGATCGCTAAACCGCAAACTTAGCGATCTCTCGCCGCGTTTAGGGTTACGCAAGATTAAGCAGTTTATGCAGTTGCGGCAAAACGCGGCAATTAACGCCAAAGGTTAATAGAGCGTTTTGTAGCTCCAACGCTTTTTTTAGCGACTTTTCTTTATTGGATTCAAGTTGTAAAGTTGGAATAACGCCGCGATCGTATATGCTGTAAAACGGCTCTTTAATAAGCGTTTCAATAGCGATATTTTCATCGACGACAAATTTTAGTTCGTCGGCGCGATCCGCGATTTTTTGATCGATTTTATAAAGCGGCGGTTTTGGCGAAACGACAAGGCGGATTTTAACCGTTTTTTCTAATTTGTCGATCTCGCGCCATACCGATCCGTTGGTTTCGATTTTAATCGTTTTTTTAAGCGTCGCCAGAGCTTCGCACAGCTGATTAAGATCGCTATGAATAAAAGGCTCGCCGCCTGTTACGCTGATCATTGCGCCGCCAAGCTCTTTGACCTTATTAACAATATCGCCGATCGACATTTCTTGAAACTCTCCCAACGGTTCGTAGGAGTAAGTCGTGTCGCACCACTCGCAGCGCATATTGCAGCCAAAAAGCCGAATAAATACGGTCGAAAAACCCATTAACGCGCCTTCGCCCTCGATCGAGCGAAAAATCTCTACGACTTTCATATCCGCGCTTCCTCGCTATTTGTTTCTTGATCGACGGATCCTTTCAACGCTTTTGCCGCTTTCTGTCCGGCGGCTTGCGCGATCTCGTCGTAATTTGCCTTCTCGATCGCCTCGAAAGTTCCGAATACGGAAATTAGCCGTTTAAGCGTAGCGTCGCCTATGCCCTTAACCTTCAAAATCTTTAACTTATTATCCTCTTTTCGCTTCTGTCTGCGGTGAAACGCTATCGCGAATCTATGCGCTTCGTCGCGCAATTTTTGAAAGAATTGAAGCCGCTTATCGCTAGGGTCTAAACGAAAAACTTCGCCGTTTGCGTAAAGAATATCTTTCGCCGCGCCCTTTGCGCGGTGGGCTTTGCCGTCTAACTTCTCTTTGCCGATCGCCGCTACGTCGATCTTAACGCCCGCGCTTGAAAGAACGTCGATCGCCAATCTTCTTAGAGTTTCGCCGCCGTCGATTACCCAGCAGTCGGGCGGCGGATTTTCGTTGAACTTTTCGGCGCGTCTGCTTAGTATTTCTAACATCTGATCGTATTCGTTTTTCGCCGTTAGATTATAGCTTCTGTAATCGCTTTTTACCCATTCGCCGTTATCAAAAACTACCATTGCGCCCACCGTCGCTTCGCCCATTATATGCGAGTTGTCGAAAATCTCCAATCTTTTAGGCGTATTTTCAAATTTTAGCAGCTCTTTTATAGCCGTATCGATAGACGAGCTTTGCGCCTCTTTTCTTAACGTTTCCTGCGCGTTTTTCAAAGCTAGATCGACAAGGGCTTTTTTTGCGCCGATTTTGGCGACGATAATATCGATTTTCTTTTGATAGAGCTTATTTAACCACTCTTTGATCTCTTCGATCTCCGCAAAGGTCTTAGCGACGTAGATTACATTCGCGGCGATCGGCGTATCGGAGGTATAAAACGACAAAAACGATCGTTTATACGCTTCGTCTTCGTCGTAGCCTTGCGAAAATCTAAAACTTTGCGCGGCGCTTGAAACCACTCTGCCTTCGCGTATAAAAAGCCGCGACGCTACGGCGCTGTTTCCCAGATCGGCGAGCGCCAAAACGTCAAAGTTTTCTTTCCTCGCCAGATCGACTCCGCTTTGAACCGCGCTAGATAGTATCCCGCGTATCTGATCGCGAATCTTTGCCGCCTCTTCAAAATGTTCGTTTTGCGCGAAATCGTTCATCTTTTTTTCAAGCGCTTTCGCCATTTTTTCTTTATTGTTGATAAGCGCCGTAGCTTCGTCGATCATAGCGCGGTAAGCGCTTTTTTCTACGCGCCCTTCGCACGGCGCAGAACACTTGCCGATCTGATAAAATAAACAGGCTTTTTTTTCTTTCAAACACCCCCTTTTTTGCGTAAAAGGAAATAACGAATACAGCGCGTCGTAAATATATCTTGCCGAGCTTGTGAAAGGCCCGAAATACTTTACGCTTTTTGTCGCGATCACCTTGCGCGTAATCTCAAAGCGCGGAAAATCAGCCGATAGATCGACGTAAATATACGGATAAGTTTTATCGTCGCGTAGCAAAATGTTATATTTTGGTTTTAGCTGTTTGATCAGAGAGTTTTCAAGTATTAGCGCGTCGCTTTCGTTCTCAACGATTATATATTCTAGCGAGCTAGTTTCGCTAATCATCTTTGCGATTCTAGCGCTTAAACGCGGATCGGGCGCGATCGCGCCGCTTACGACAAAATACTGTCTAACGCGGTTTTTTAGGTTTTTTGCCTTTCCGACGTAGAGTAGCCGCCCGTTTTTGTCAAAATACTGATATACGCCCGAACTTTGCGGCAGGTTTTTTACGCTATCTTCAAGAGATTTCATCGTCGCCTTTCGCCCGTAACGCTACGGTAGATTTTGTTGCGCGACTACGCGCGGGCGTTTTTCGTATTTTGCCGTTTTGCGTTTTTGTGATCGCTTCAAACTTGAGAGAGCTTCTTGATAACGGCGCGTATATTCTCAATCGCGTCGAAAACCGCCCGATTTTTGGCGCTATTTTCAAAGCGTCCGACGGCGCGCTCCTCATAGGAGAGTTCGGGCGGATCAACTTCGACAAAATCGGTTTTGCGATCGACGTAAAACTTAAAATTGCGTAGCTCTACGCCTTCGCACAGAGAGGTTTCGCGTTGCAGAACCTTAAAAAACGATCTGATCTGATCGCGTTTGGTATAATATTCAGACTTCATTGCTTGGCTTGAAAGGGTCAAAATGAGCGTATCGCCGTTAAGCCTAGCCGATCGAAGCGCGTCGCGCATAATCGGCGGAAACGGGGCGATCAAAGCGCGTATCAAACGCTGTTTTTTATATTGCGGATTGGAACCAAATAGCCGATGAATCATCGCTTCGCCGTTTTTCATATCGTTATTTTAACGCTTTTTTTGCTATGCGCCGCAGGATGCGCAAAACGCGGCGCGCCATTTTGGTCCGAAAACGCCTCGCAAGCGCCGATATATGCAAACTGACGTTTTGATCGTTGGAAACGGCGCGGCGGCTTTGGCGGCGGCGCGGTTTCTGCCAAAAAATATGCGCGTTTTGATCGTGGCGAAGTCGGGCGAAAAATCGACCGCAAAACGCGGCGAAGGCGGCTCTAACAACACCGACTTAGCGCAGGGCGGCATCGCTTGCCCTATCGACGAAAACGATATAGAAAGTCATATCGCCGATACGATCAAAGCGGGCGCGGGGCGTTGCGACGAAAAAGCCGTTCGGACGCTGGTAACAAGAGGCTTTGATCTGATACGCGAACTTTGCGCTCTTAGCTTGCCGTTTGATCGCGACGAAAAAGGGGGTTTGATCCGCGCAAAAGAGGCGGCGCATAGCAAAGCGCGGGTTTTGCAGGTTCAGGGCGATCATAGCGGCTTCTTTTTGCGCCTGTTTTTGCTCGATCAGCTAAGCGCGCCGCAGCTCTACGGCGCGGTTATTGATCTTTTAATAGAGGACGATTGCTGTTACGGCGCGACCTTTTTTGACGGCGAAAAGATGGAAAATATCTACGCGAACCGCGTGATCATCGCCAGCGGCGGGATCGGCGCGCTCTACGCCTCTACGACAAACGAACCGCTAATTTTGGGCGAATTGCAAGGAATCGCGGCTTTTCGCGGGCTTACCTTAAAGGATATGCACTTTACGCAGTTTCACCCAACCGCAATCGATCGAAAAGATAGCGTTCAAAAACCGCTTTTAAGCGAGGCTTTGCGCGGAGCGGGCGCGACGATTATCGACGATCGAAGCCGCAGATTTTTAGAGGACTACGGCGAAAACGAGTTAAGCCCGCGCGATCGTCTTTCACGCGCCGTTTTTGCTCATATCCAATCGGGGCGCAAGGTATTTTTGGATTTAAGCGCGATCGAACCTAGCCTATTTCGTAGCCGTTTTGAAAGCGCCGATCGGCTCGCGGCAAAATACGGATTAAAACCGCCGATTTCGCCCGCGTTTCACTACTCGATAGGCGGAATCGCCGTCGATTCTAACGCTAAGGTTTTAGGCGTTAAAGGGCTTTACGCGATTGGCGAAGCCGCTTCAAGCGGCGTTCATGGCGCGAATCGCTTGGCAAGCAACAGTTTATTAGAAGCGCTGGTTTTCGCTAAGATCGCGGCGGAAAATATAGCCGACGACTTTAGCGCGAACGGGGATATAAAAATCGATCCGATCGGCGCGGCGGCGTTAAACGGTAAGGATGATCAAACGGCGCTAGAAACAATAAGACAAACGCTTTGGAATCGTTTTGGCGTAGTTAGACAAAAAAGCGCTATGATTGAAGGCAAAGCGATATTAGAATCCCTAGAGAAAGGCGATCTAGGGGTATTAACGCGCCGATCGTTATTAACGGCAAAAACAATCGCAAATTGCGCGATCGCCGAAACGCAAAACGTCGGCGCTCATTACGTTAAAAAGGAAACCGATTGAAACAAACGCCAATTTTAATTTTGGATTTTGGATCGCAATATACGCAACTGATCGCAAGGCGCGTCAGAGAGGCGCATATCTATTGCGAAATAGTCCCGTTTTCAACGCCGATCGACGCGATCAAGTCGCGCAATCCGCAGGGCATAATTCTAAGCGGAGGACCCGCAAGCGTTTATGATAAAGAGGCGTATCTAATCGATCGATCTATTTTCGATCTTAATATCCCTATTCTGGGCGTTTGCTACGGAATGCAGCTAATAGCGCGTTTGCTTGGCGGCGAAGTGCTGAGATCGCCCGCAAGCGAATACGGAAAAGCGCAGATTATCGTGGGAGATTCGCCTCTCTTTGCCGATACGCCAAAAGAGCAGATCGTATGGATGAGCCACGCCGATCGCGTTACGCGCCTACCCGAAGGATTTGTCGGGATCGCGCAGACGCAAAACGCCCCTTTTGCGGCGATCGCAAACGAAAAAAAGCGCATATACGCCCTACAGTTTCACCCCGAAGTAGCCCATACGGTTTATGGCGCGAAAATCTTAAGCGCTTTTGCGATCAATATTTGCGGAGTAACGGCGGATTGGTCTATGCGATCTTTTGCGCAAACGCAGATAGAAAGTATCAGGGCAAAAGTCGGCGATCGCAAGGTTTTGTGCGCTTTATCGGGCGGCGTGGATAGCTCGGTCGTAGCGGCGCTGTTATATCGCGCGATCGGCGACGGGCTTATCCCCGTTTTTGTCGATAACGGGCTTTTGCGCTTAAACGAGGCGAAACGAACCAAAGAGGTTTTCAAAGAACGCTTAAAAGTTCCGCTAATCGTGCTAGATTCAAGCGATATATTTTTAAGCCGTTTGCGCGGCGTTCGCGATCCTGAACAAAAGCGTAAAATTATCGGGCATACGTTTATAGAGGTTTTTGAAAACGAAGCAAAAAAACATAACGATATTGCGTTTTTGGCGCAAGGTACGCTCTATCCCGACGTGATCGAATCGGTAAGCGTAAAGGGCCCGTCTAAAACCATAAAAAGCCATCACAACGTAGGCGGCTTGCCCGATTCTATGAAGTTTGAGTTGATCGAGCCTTTGCGCGAGCTTTTCAAAGACGAGGTTAGAGAGTTAGGTTTGGAGCTTGGTTTGCCCGAAGAGGCGATATACCGCCACCCTTTTCCGGGGCCGGGTCTGGCGGTTAGAATTATGGGCGAGATTGACGATCAGAGCCTTGATCTGCTACGCAAAGCCGACGCGATTTTGCTTGAGGAGCTGAAAAAAAGCGGCGATTACCGCAAGGTTTGGCAGGCGTTTTGCGTTCTATTAAACGTGCGGAGCGTGGGCGTGATGGGCGATAACCGTACTTACGACAACGCGGTTGCGATCCGCGCCGTAGAGAGCGCCGACGCAATGACCGCCTCGTTTGCGAGGTTGCCTTACGAGCTATTGGAAACGGTTAGCGGCAGGATTATCAACGAAGTCGCGGGTATCAATCGCGTCGTCTATGATATTAGCTCCAAACCGCCCGCCACGATCGAATGGGAGTGATTTTACAATCAAGCCTAAAACCTAATTAAGGATCGAGTTGAGCGCTACGGGAACTAAACGCCGCGTCGTATCGTTGGGGTTGGAAGCCGAATCGGACGTGGAGGATACGATCTATCTAAGCGCGATCGAAACGGTTTTTTTAGAAGCCGCGATCGATTTAAGCGGTTTTGACGCGCTGATCTTGACTTCAAAGCGGGCGCTAAAAGCTATTGATCGAATCGATCCGTCGTGGAAAAAGCTAAAAACTTTGACGATCGGCGCGGCGACTTCTAAGGTCGTTTGCGATCTTGGCGGCGCGGTATTTTATCAATCGGACGAACAAAACGCCGATAGATTTGCGGAAAAAATCGCGCAAAGTTTTGGCGCTCTGCGGTTTTTCTACCCTCGCGCCCGCGTCGTTTCCGGCGATCTGGAGGGGATTTTAAGGCGTTCAAACGTTTTTTTTCAAAGCGCGATCCTCTACGAAACGCGCCCAAAAGCTATCGATCTAAGCAAAATACCCGCAAACGCCGCGATCGTATTTAGCTCGCCTAGCGTCGTCGATAGTTTCTTTTCGCAAATACGATGGCGGGAAGGTTGGGCGGCGGTCGCGATAGGTCAAAGAACAGCGAAGGCGTTGGAGCGATACGCCCCGTATGCAATCAGTCCCAAAGCCGATCTATCAAGCGCTATAAAACTAGCCCGATCGCTTTAACCTATCAAATAAACGCGGTTAGTTCGAGCTTACGCAAATGCCTTTTTCAGTAGCGTTTCTAGCGCCAAATATCTGACGTTCAGCTCGTTTTTGTCCGCGCCCTCTAATAAAATGCGCAATTTCATCTCCGTCCCCGAATAGCGTATTAGATGGCGAATATCCGCTTTTTCAATCTCTTTTAGTAGATCAAAAAGCCCGTCGATTGTATCCAGAGGCTTTTTCTGCGCGACCTTGATCGCGCCCTGCTTTTGCGGAAACGGCTCGAACGGGTTAAAAACCTCGCTTGCCTTTTTGCCTTTTTTAAGCATTAGCGCGACGGCGTTTAACGCGCTGACAAGCCCGTCGCCCGTTTTAGCGTAATCGCTAAAGATAATATGTCCGCTTTGCTCCCCGCCAAAGTTTAGCCCTTTTTGTCGCATAAGATGCAACACGTTTTTATCGCCTACGGCGGATCGGTAGAGTTTTACGCCGTTATTATCGAGATACTCCTCTAACGCGCCGTTGCTCATCGTCGTCGCCACGCAGGCGTTTTTAGCCAAAACGCCATCCTCTTTCAAAGAGACCGCAATCGCGCCTAGCAGTTTATCGCCGTCGATCTGCTCGCCGTTTTCATCGACGACGACCAGCCGATCCGAATCGCCGTCTAACGCGAAGCCAATATCCGCCCGCAACCGTTTGACCTCGCGTATTAGCCTTTGCGGATAGAGCGCGCCGCATTCGTCGTTGATATTTAGTCCGTTTGGTTCGTCGCCCAAAACGACAAGCTCCGCGCCAAGCTCGGCAAATACGATCGGCGCGACCTTATACGCCGCCCCGTTCGCCGCGTCGATCACGATCCGCGTTCCGTGCAGGGTTAGATTGCGCGGGAAGGAGTTTTTGATATGGACGATATAGCGCCCGATCACGTCGTCGATTCGCTTTGACGATCCGATACTCGCGCCCGTTTGCTGCGCGGCGTTAATCGCTTTTTCGTCGGCGTAGATCGCTTCGATCGCCTCCTCTTGCTCGACGTCTAATTTATTGCCGTCGCGATCAAAAAACTTGATTCCGTTATCTTCAAAATGGTTGTGCGACGCGCTGATCATCACGCCCGCGTCGCAACGCATATCGGCGGTCAAAAAGGCGATCGCGGGCGTGGGCATAGGGCCTATCTGAACGACGTTATAGCCGGCCGCCGTCAGTCCCGCCACAAGCGCGTTTTCGATCATATAACCGCTTTTGCGCGTGTCTTTGCCGACGAGTATCTTATTTGCGCGGGAGCTTTTGCGAAAGTGAATCCCAGCCGCCACGCCCAGACGGCTCACCACAAACGGCGTGAGTTTTTCGCCCGCCAAACCTCGCACCCCGTCCGTCCCGAAAAGCTCCATTATCGATCCTTGTTAGAAAACTCAATTTTAACTAAGGGCGCATTAACAAGTCGTTCCACGCGCTCAAAGGAAGGTTAGCGCTTTCTTTATCAAACGCTATTTTGTCGTGATCTTAACGCAACGCGATAAGGATTGTAGGCGACAAAAGAGAATACCAAATATAATAACGATAAAAACGCAAATAGGCTACCCGCAACGAATCGATCGTTCGTTGCGATATACCCGAAGGCGCAATTGCGCTAGGATCGTCCGCAAGAGTCGTTTAAGAATAACGAAAACGCAAGATTTTTAGGTAAGGAGCGTTATGTTAAAAGGAAAATGCGCCGTTATCACCGGCGTTTTACAGGGAATCGGGCGATCGACGCTAGAACTTTTCGCGCAAAACGGCGCGGATATATTCGCCTGCGCTTACGCCAAAACCGACGAATTTGAAGCGCGTTGCAAAAAGTTATCCGCGCAAAATCGCGTCGAAATAATTCCGATCTATTGCGATATGGCAAACAACGAATCTATAAAAGAAGCCGCAAAAGAGATACAAAAAGCGAAAAAGCCGATCGATTCGCTGATCAATATAGCGGGGATCAACCGCGACGCGCTGTTTCAAATGATTACGATCGATCAGTTGCAAGAAAGCTTTCAGGTTAATTTCTTTTCGCAGATTATTTTTAGCCAATATATCGCAAAACTAGCGCTTCGTAACGGCGGCGGAAGCATAGTTTTCACATCGAGCATTTCGGCGTTGGACGGCAATTACGGGCAACTTGTCTACGCCGCTTCTAAAGCCGCTCTGATCGCCGCCGCTAAAACGATCTCTAAAGAACTTGGAAGCAAAAATATCCGCGCGAACGTTGTGGCGCCGGGCGTAATTAAAAGCGCTATGACCGCCGCGCTTTCGCCCGAAACAGTTGAAGAAAAACTAAATAAATCAGCGCTTAAGCGAATCGGCGAAACTAACGAGGTTGCAAATCTATTTATGTTCCTAGCCTCCGATCAATCGGCGCATATTACGGGGCAGACAATCAGGATCGACGGAGGGATCGGCTGAAAATGAAACTTTTAGAGGGTAAAACGGCGATTATCACGGGAACAAATCGCGGTATCGGACGCGCAATGTTGGAGGTTTTCGCGCAAAACGGCGCAAATATCTTAGCGCACGCGAGAGGCGCGACAGACGAATTTGAAGCATTTTGCCGCGATATTGGCGAAAAATACGGCGTAGAAATACGACCGCTCTATTTTGATATGACCAATTACGAAGCTATGAAAGCCGCCGCAAAAGAGATAATGGTTTCAAAAACGCCGATCGATGCGTTGATCAATAACGCCGGCATTGTCTATAATGCGCTTTTTCAAATGTCCTCTTTGGACGAGGTAAGAAAGCAGATGGAAGTTAATTTTTTCGCGCCGTTTGTTTTTACGCAACTGATCGTCAAACTAATGCTTAGGCGCAAAAGCGGCTCGATCGTCAATATTGCGTCGAGCGCCGCGTTCGACGGCAACGAAGGCAAAAGCGCTTACGGCGCGTCCAAAGCCGCGATCGTCGCTATGACAAAATCGATCGCTAGAGAGCTTGGCGCGGAGGGCATACGCGCAAACTGTATCGCGCCGGGCGTTACCGAAACCAATATGATTTTTTCTATGTCCGAGCTTATTGCCAACAGCATAAAAGATCAAAGCGATCTGCGCGCCCACGCGAAGCCTACGGATATTGCCAAGTGCGCGGCGTTTTTAGCCTCCGATCGCGCTTCGTATATTACGGGCGCGACTATTCGCGTAGACGGCGGACTATGAACGAGGCTATTTTGGCGGCAAAGGCGATTCGCCTCGATATTTTGCGTTTAGCTTTTGACGCGGGTAAAAGAGGCGCTCATATTGCGCCGTCGCTTTCGACTGCCGATATATTAGCCGCGTTATTTTTGCGCGTTATGCGCTTTAACGCCGCCATTAACCCCCCCCCCCCCCCCACAGAGGCTCTTAAACGATCGATTTGTTTTAAGCAAAGGACACGGGGCTTTAGCTTATTACGCGGCTATGTTTCAGGCGGGCTTGATGTCTAAAGAGCAGCTTGATAGTTTTGATAAAAACGGCGGCGATTTTCCCGGACAGCCTTCTAAGAGCCTTGAAAACGCGATTGCGTATTCTAGCGGTTCGCTTGGGCTTGGACTTTCTTACGGCGCGGGTTTGGCGCTAGGGGCGAAACTGCGCGGCGCAAACGAACGCGTTTTCGTCTTATTGGGCGACGGCGAATGTAACGAGGGCGCGGTTTGGGAAGCGGCTATGTTCGCCGCTCATCAACGATTAAATCTGATCGCGATCGTCGATCAAAACGGTATGCAATCCGACGGATTTTCGCGCGATATTTTAGACGTAGATTTAGAAAAAGTTTGGCGCGCTTTTGGTTGGGAAACGGTCGTTTGCGACGGGCATAATATCGACGCGCTAACCGACGCGCTTAACCGCGACGGAACGCCGAGAATTATTCTAGCCAAAACGATTAAGGGGAAGGGCGTTTCTTTTATGGAAAATAACCGCAAATGGCATCACTATTTTCTTACGCCCGAAGAGTATGAAAAAGCGAAAAACGAAGTTGAGAAAAGCCTATGAATATAAACTCGACTACGATTAGAACATTGTCTATGTTAGGACAGCGCGGCGCTTTTGGAACGGCGCTAACGGAACTTGCCGCCAAAAACGAAAAGATCGTAGCGTTAAGCGCCGATCTGTGCAATACCGCAGGTTTAGATCGTTTTCAAAAAGCCTACCCCGATCGGTTAATTAACGTCGGAATTGCCGAACAAAATATGATAGGCGTCGCGGCGGGAATCGCCGATAGCGGATACGTCGCTTTCGCCGCGACTTTCGCCAACTTTGCCGCGTTAAGAGCTTGCGAACAGGTCAGGCACTTTTTGGGCTATATGCAATGCAACGTAAAGCTGATAGGTTTTGGCGCGGGTTACGCGATGGAGTTTTTTGGAAATACGCACTATGGAATCGAAGATATAGCGGCGCTAAGAGCGATCGATAATTTGATTATTTTATCGCCGTCGGACGGCTTATCGGTCGTTAAATGCGTAGAGGCGGCGGCGCAGATAAACGCTCCTATTTATATCAGACTAACGGGCGGTATGAATACGCCTATTATCTATAAAGAAGATTTTGATTTTAGCATAGGTAAAGCGGTCGAATTAAAATCGGGAAAAGAGGTTGCGATCTTTGCCTCCGGTCGCGTCGTATCAAACGCGGTTGAAGCCGCAAAGATTTTAGAAAAAGAATCGATTAGCGCCGCCGTATTTGATCTGCATACAATTAAACCGTTAGATACTCAAACGATCGTAAATATATCAACCGAGAAAAAGCTGATCGTATCGGTCGAGGAACATAGCGTTTTCGGAGGAGTAGGCTCCGCGATCGCCGAAACGTTATCTTCACATTCTAATACGCCGCCGCTTTTACGGCTTGGGATCGATCGTTATCGCAAAGCGGGCGATTACGAATATATGATCGAACGGGCGGGATTAAAGAGCGAGCAAATTGCAAACGCGATTAAACAAAAACTAAAGGAGAAGAGATGAGCGCAATAGAAAAATATACGAAAGCGTTTGTTGAAACGTTTAACGTTAGCGAGGAAGAGGCGGCGGGTTTAACCTATCAATCGATCGCCGCGTGGGATTCGGTGGGACATATGAGCCTAATTACCGCGATCGAAGAGGCGTTTGATATTATGATGGAAACGGAGGACATTATCGATCTTAGCTCTTTTGAAAAGGGCAAGGAGATTTTGGCGAAATATAATGTGGAGTTTAGCTGATTTTGGCGATCGCATAGCCGCGATCGACGAGCGCTACGGCGCGTTTAGCTACGCCGATCTGCATAGGGAAACGCTACAGTTAGCGCTATGCGTTAATCCGTCGCGGTCGCTTGCGTTTTGTCTGTGCGCCAATGAAATCGGATCGCTGATTGGCTATACGGCGTTTATCAATAATAAAACCGTTGCGTTAGCTCTTAATTCGTCGTTAGATCGCGGACTGTTACAAACGCTGATCGATGCCTATAAACCAGCCTTCATTTGGTCGCCAAGCGATCTGATTTTTAAGGATT
The DNA here is from genome assembly GCA_031275395.1 of Helicobacteraceae bacterium. GTDB lineage: Bacteria > Campylobacterota > Campylobacteria > Campylobacterales > SZUA-545 > JAIRNH01. The sequence goes on from JAISOU010000022.1 coordinate 14,994, forward strand.
TTGAAAAGATATACGAATCTTTTGGCTATTCGCTTTTAAGAACTCCGTTTGAACCTTGCGAATTATTCGGCGATCTCGCGCTTTTGCTAACTACTTCCGGATCGACCGGAAGCCCAAAACTCGTGCGACAGAGCTATAGAAATATCCGCGCAAATACCGAGTCGATCATAAAGTATCTAAAAATGGACGAAACGCATAGAGCGATTACGACCTTGCCTATGTATTACACTTACGGTTTGTCGATCATAAATACTCATCTAGCCGTCGGCGCTTCTATTGTTTTAACTAAAAAAACTTTAGCGCAAAAAGAGTTTTGGCAAGCGATTAAAGAGAATAACGTTACCAATTTTGGCGGCGTTCCATATACCTATGAAGTTCTTAAAAAACTGCGCTTTTTTCAAATGCGGCTTCCTAGCTTACGGTATATCACGCAGGCGGGCGGAAAACTAAACGTTCAAACCTGTTTAGAGTTTGCCGAAGGTTGCAAAAAGATCGGCGTTGATTTTATCGTTATGTATGGCGCGACCGAAGCGACGGCGCGAATGAGTTACGTTCCTGCGGATAGAGCGATCAAAAAAGCGGGAACGATCGGCGTTGCGATACCAAACGGACGCTTTGAAATTATCGGCGATCGGGGCGAAATTATTAACGAGATCGGCAAAATCGGATCGCTAATCTATTACGGCGAAAATGTAACGCTTGGTTACGCGCAAAATAGAGAGGATTTAGCGAAAAAAGACGAAAGAAACGCAAGACTTGAAACTGGCGATCTGGCTATGATCGACGGCGAGGGTTATTATACGATTGTCGGCAGAAAATCGCGTTTTTTGAAGCTTTATGGAAATCGAGTTAATCTAGCCGAGATAGAGGCGCTATTAAGTAAAGGCGGTTTTGAAGCGGCTTGCGTCGGCGAAGACGATTGCTTGTATATCTTTTCTACAAGCGCCAATCACAAGGAGGCGATTGATTTTATCGCAAATATAACGGGGATTAACCGAGCGGCTTTTAAGACGATCCGCGTAATTAAAATACCGAGAAATGAAACGGGCAAAATCTTATATTCGGAGCTAAAATATGTATGACGATCAAGAGCTTTTTTCGCTTCCCGTATATGGACTAAACCGCGCTGAAAAAGATAGGTTATATTCGCGGTTTTTAAGCGCGTTATCCGCTTACCACTACGATCGTTGCGAAAGCTATCACCGTATTGCCGACGCGATAGGAATAGACGCGCCTTTGCCCGCTAGAATCTTTAAGAGCTACGATCTGTTAAGCGTCGATCAAAAAGAGATTATAAAAACAATCGCCTCTTCAGGCACAAGCGGCAAACCTTCTAAAGTCTTTTTGGATCGCCCTACGGCGGCAAGGCAGACAAAAGCGCTTTCTAAAATCGTTTGCGATTTTATAGGAAAAAATAGATCGCCTATGCTTGTGATCGATTCGCCTTCAATATTAAGTAACCGCGCCGCTTTTTCAGCGCGGGGCGCCGGCGTTTTGGGTTTTTCGATGTTCGGACGCGACATAACCTACGCGCTTGATCCCGATATGAAACTCGACATAGAGGCAATCGAAGCGTTTTTATCGCGTCATAAAGACGAAAAAATCTTATTGTTCGGTTTTACATATATTATTTGGATTCATCTGTGCGAGGCGTTAAGAAATACGAACAAAAAACTAAATATAGACGGAGTTTTAATTCACGGCGGCGGTTGGAAAAAATTAGTCGATCAAAATATTGATAACGATCGTTTCAAAAACGAAATAAAAGAGCTTATTAACGTCGATCGCGTTTATAGTTATTATGGTATGGCGGAGCAAACGGGATCGATATTTATGGAGTGCGAATACTCCCGCTTGCACTGCTCGATATTTTCCGACGTTACCATTCGCGATCCGTTAAATCTTGAACCAATCGAAAGCGGGCGCGGATTGATCGAGTGCGATTCGCTTCTGCCCACTAGCTATCCCGCTCACCGCTTGCTTACTGAAGACGAGGGCGAGATATTAGGAATAGACGATTGTCCTTGCGGAAGGCTCGGCAAATATTTTGCCGTTTTCGGGCGAGTTAAAGGCGCGGAAATTAGAGGATGCGGCAATACCTATGAACGCGGTTAAATATCTAGTCGGATCGAAGCGAATGCGCGCTAAATCTATGCGCCCGTTTTCCGATGAAATATGCGATTTTTTAGCCGCTCTCTCGAGAGAATTGACAAAAAACGCAAAAAGATTTCCGGATATTGGCGCGTTCGCCTTTTACTGCCGCAAAGCCAATATAGAGCGCCTGAAATCGTCGTTCAACGATCTCTCTAATCGTCTTGGACGCGGCGTATGCTTTCATATTACCCCGTCGAATATACCGGTTAATTTCGCTTTTTCTTGGCTTTTTTCTTTGCTTGCGGGAAACGCGAATATCGTTAGAGTTCCTAGCAAAAACTTTGAACAGATAGATTTAATATGCAAAGCGATAAAAGAGATATTAAAAGACTATATAGAGATCGAAAAAAGAAACGCTTTCGTTAGTTACGCTTCCGATCTTGAAACGACAAAAACTTTCAGCCTTTTATCAGACGCCAGAATGATATGGGGCGGCGACGAAACGGTTTTAGCGATCAAGGCGATCGACGCAAAACCCCGTTGTATCGACGTAGCTTTTGCCGATCGCTATTCGATAGCTATAATCGACTCCGAAGCGATTGAAAAAATGGACGAAACGGCGATTACAAAGCTTGCCGAAAACTTCTATAACGATACCTATTTAATGGATCAAAACGCTTGCTCTTCGCCGCGTTTAATCCTTTGGCTAAACGCGAACGAAACGGCAAAAAATCGTTTTTGGAATAGCGTATTTTCCTACGCGCAGAAGCGATATGGAATTCAAACGGCGCTCGCCGTAAATAAATATGTAAAATTATGCGAAGATTCAATCGATCTCGATCTATACAAAGCTACGCGAATCGGATCTTTGCTCTATATTATCCGTTTGCGATCGCTTCCCGATAACCTCGATAAACTGCGCGAAAGCGGCGGCTATTTTTACGAATACGATCTGGAGAGTTTGGACGATCTTGGCGCGATCGTAACCGAAAGGTTTCAAACGCTAACCTACTTTGGAATAGAGGCCGAGCTTTTGCGCCGATTTATCGTCGATAACGCTCTTTGCGGAATCGATCGTATAGCGCCGATTGGCAAAGCTATGGATATTGGCGCGATATGGGACGGATACGACTTGATCCGTACGCTTTCAAGGATCGTGCATATCGGTTAGTCAAAAGTTTGGGCGCTATACGGCGTTTTGCCTCGTTGAAAATCGCGCCGAAAAAACGTCTGCGGAGGGCAAAAAACGGCTTGAAAAGGCGGTTTCAATCCTTAATCTAGTATAAAATTGATTTTCGTTTAAGGTTAGAAAAGCTATTATTCCGACGAATTATACCGTCAAAAGGACACAAAATGGCAAACCACAAATCAAGCGAAAAGCGCTATCGCCAAACGATCAAGCGCGAAGAACGCAACCGCTACTACCGCACCCGCGTTAAGAACGTCGTTAAAGCCGTAACGAGCGCGAAGGGCAAAGAGGAAGCGAACGAGGCGTTCAAGAAGGCAAACCGCTATCTGCACTCGATGGTTTCAAAAGGTATTCTGAAAAAAAACACGGCGGCGCGAAAAGTCAGCCGTTTAGCCGCATTTATCGCTAAGATCGCCTAGACTTTGCTTGCCGAACGTATCAAACCTTTTATCGCTAGGCGCGATCAGATAGCCGACGCGCTTGCGGATCCGCTTATTGTTTCCGACGCGGTTAAAATGCGCGATCTGATGAAAGAGCAAGCCGCGATTACGGATATCGCCCAAGCAAGCGAGGAGTATCTAAAAACGCTCGAAGCGATCGACGAAAACGACGCGCTTTTGGGCGACGCGGAGCTTGGCGATCTCGCCAAAGAGGAGCAGAAAACCTTGGAGGCGAAAAAAATCGCGCTGGAAGCCGAAATAAAACGCCTTTTAATTCCAAGAGACCCGAACGACGGACGCAATATCTTTTTGGAGATTCGCGCTGGAACGGGCGGCGACGAAGCGGGATTATTCGCGGCGGATCTCTTTAAGCTCTATTGCCGTTACGCCGATCTGCGCGGCTGGAAGGTCGAACTAATATCGGCGAGCGAAAACGATCGCGGCGGCTACAAAGAGGTTATCGCGTTGATCAAGGGCAAAGGCGTTTATAGCCGTTTGAAGTTCGAGGGCGGGACGCACCGCGTTCAAAGAGTTCCCGAAACCGAAGCGCAGGGACGTATTCATACCTCTGCCGTTACGGTGGCGATTTTGCCTGAAATCGACGACGTAGAAATCGAAATCAATCCGACCGATCTGCGCGTAGACGTTTTTCGATCGGGCGGACACGGCGGGCAGTCGGTCAATACGACGGATTCCGCCGTCAGAATCACGCATATTCCCACCGGAATCAGCGTTTCTATGCAGGACGAAAAAAGCCAGCATAAAAATAAAGATAAGGCGATGAAAATCCTTAAAGCGCGGCTCTACGAAGCCGAGCAAGAAAAGCAAGCCGCCGCCGAGAGCGCAAACCGAAAACAGCAAGTTGGCAGCGGCGATCGAAGCGAAAGGATTCGCACCTATAATTTTCCGCAAAACCGCCTAACGGATCACAGAATCGGTTTAACGCTTTACCGCTTAGAGGAAACTATGCTTTCAGGCGATCTGGACGAAACGATCGACGCTCTGATTGCGCGTTCGCAAGCCGACGCTTTATTGGGCTAAGCGCTATCGTCTTTTGCCGCTCTATTAAACTCTTGAATACCTTGCGTCGCGAGTATTCAATACCCGCGAACGATCAGGGATATCAGATAACCGCTGATTACAAAGAATATATCAACCCCTACAAAGCCGCTTTTAATAACGTTTGGAAAGTAGTGATAACCTACTACCGCTAAGACGGCAAAGGCTCTTAAACCGTCTATATCGGGACGATAGCGTTTGGATATTTCCGTATGCTCTTTGGGGGGTAACGAGGGTAAAGAGCGGTTTAAGAAACTTAAAGAGCATAAAACCAAAAACCAGAGGGCGATCTAAAAAACGAAAGAAAGGAGCTAGAAAGGGATTTTAGTCGGCTAATAAAACAGAAAAACGATCGAAAAAGAGAAGTAAAAGATAAAGTTAGCGATCGAAAGAACGATCTAAAGAACGAAAGAAAGGTGCTATAAAGAGAAATAAAAGGTAAAAGAAACGATTTAAAAAAGGATTTTAGGCTCTTAACCGAGAGAGAGAGAGAGAGAGAGAGAGAGAACGCGCTTCGCGCATTATAAAACCTTTCTTTAACATTTGGTAAAAGTTTAATCTTTAGAAAAATTGCTTATGCTCAACGCAAACGTATCATTGCGCGATAAAAAAACAAAAATCCAATGAAAAAATTCGCTTAGGTTAAAACATAAGATTGCCAAACAACCAAAAAACGAATTATCAAAATCATATTATAAGACCCCCGGCAACGCCCTACTTTCCCACAATCGTCGATTGCAGTATCATTGGCGAAGCGGCGCTTGACTTCCAGGTTCGGAATGGATCTGGGTATTTCCGCCGCTCAAATATCGCCGG
>JAISOU010000080.1 GCA_031275395.1 Helicobacteraceae bacterium
AGAAGCGCCAAAACCGCAACAACGCCAAAGCTTCAACGAAGAACCAATCGACATATAAAAAGCGCCCGCAACAGAAGCCAAATAAGACGAAATTATAAGACGCAATGTTACCATTAACGGGGTAGATATTTTAGTACCGTTAGTATAGCCGAATGGCTTAAAGCGTTTGGCGCGGACGGCAAAACTATACAGATATATGACGCTGATTGTTTGAGCAGACATGAAATCAAAGCGCCTTATCCGCACAGAGATATATTTTTGCATCTCTATTCGGATGATAATCCAAACACCAATGAGGAAAAAATCTTTCGTAAAAAAGCGACAAGCCGTTATGGCGACGAGTATTATATAAACGATAGCTACAAAAGTATGCCGCTGATTGCATGGATAAATATAGAAGATGATTTTATCGCGCGTTCACGCGATATAGTGGTTATAGACGGGAAAATCGTAAAGCCAGATATGAGCCTAAAAGAATTTAAGGAGGCATTCGCGTACAGCGTTAAGAGCGATGGCGATGGCATTGTGAAATATAATGATGACGAGAGCCTCTACTCTATCTTAGCAAATCCGGGTTTTGATGCACGCTATACGATATATTTTTACTTTAAAGACGATAAACTGCTTAAGATTTCTACCGGCATTTGGATGCCTTGTTAAATTAGTCGCGGCAAAAGAGATATTCGACCAAAACGTCGTCCTTTTCTTGTTTGAAAGTGTAAATATCTTCAGAATAGCTATAGATACTAATACTTACCTCGTTTTTGCCTTTCCACCTATATCTTATGAGAAGAGGACACTCATGCTTGAGTATATCGGGCGTAACGATACATCATATTAGCGGCGAGCGGTAACGCTCGCAACGGCGAAAAAGCTATTAAAAGAGGGGTGGATAAAACCAAGAGAGCATCGCTATACTAAACACGGCGGACTAAAATACCGCTCGACGCCGTATTCACCCTATCCCTAGACCAAAACGACGAGATAGAGATTAAGTTTTAAGCCTGCGCTAGAAAAACGCAAACAAAGATCTAATCTATCAAAGCTGCTTCCATTGGTTTGCCTTCAGTGTTGTAAGTCATATTGAACACCATCTCAGAAAGCCAATCTTTGAACGACTGATTATCGCTAAATTATTTAAAAAGCTCCATATTGTCCGTCATAATATTTAAAATTATATCTCGCAACACACGGTCGCTTTCAGCACGTGCCTCTTGTTTGTCGGCATTACGCATAGCGTTTTGATAGGTCTCGTTTTGCGACACCATCATTGGAATTTGTGCTATCTGCCGTCTTATATTGTCGGCGTCTTTCCAGTCTATATTACCAAACATATCATTGAATGCATTCAAAATACTTGACAGCAAATCAATCTCCGGTTCGCTTCTGCCGCCAATACCACCCGTCGGAACAGGATCAACTTCCGCATCAGAATCTTGAAGTTGAATCTCTATCGCAGTCCTTGCTTCGACCCTATAGCTATCAAGGTCTATTGCATCTAAAATACCTTGCGACAAATCATCTTCAACCGGCGATGGCAGCTTCGGCAAAAGTAGATTCATAAAGATAGATAGCTTTTCCCATTCCAGATTACCGTACGGCAATATCGCTCCCAAAAAGCCATATGTACGCACAAACCCTTTAGCCGAAGATTTGAACTTAATCTGCGCATCCTCGTCAAGTTCTTTATATAGATTAACACACGCATCCAATATCGGGTCGAGCTTATCGCGCTCCGCGCCGTTCAAATACAACTCGACAAATCTATCAATATGATATATAGTATAAACTTGATACGCTTCCATCGTAGCTATGAGGTCATATAATTTATTCGGGTCAGTTTCATCGGAGAGAATTGTCGTGCGATAGTAGCGCGAAAACGCCTCCTCTATATCATCGGTTTTATTAGCAAAATCAAGCACGAATGTATCAGACTTTTGAGGGTGGGCGCGATTGAGCCGCGAAAGCGTCTGTACCGCTTTGATATCAGTCAAAATTTTATCAACATACATTGTGTGCAACAGCGGTTCATCGTATCCTGTTTGAAATTTATCGGCAACAACTAAAAATCGATAAGGTTCAGTTTTAAATATCTTTTCAATGGCATTGCTTGGAAAGCCGTTAATTGATGCTTCATTCATCACCACGCCACCATACTCTTTGTCGCCGCTAAACGCAATTATCGCCCTATATTGGCTTTTACGCGCTTCTAAACAACGGCAGATGGCGTGATAATACTCTATCGCCCGATCAATACTACCCGTAACAACCATTGCGCGAGCTTTACCGCCGATTTTACCTTTGGTGATAACTTGCTTGTGAAAATGATCAACGATAATCTCCGATTTCCGATTTATCGCATATTCATTGCTCTCAACAAATTTGCGAAGTTTCTTCTGTGCTTTTTTCTTGTCAAACTTCGGATCATCCAATACCGTCTTAGCAAGCTTATAGTAGCTCTCGATCGGCGTGTAGAATCTCAACACATCAAGGATAAAACCCTCCTGTATCGCTTGTTTCATTGAATAGTTATGAAACGGATAGTGTTTAACCGCGCCGTCCGGTTGCGAGACGGCAACACCAAACATTTCAAGAGTTTTATTTTTCGGCGTAGCAGTGAATGCAAAATAGCTTGCGTTTGCTAACATTTTGCGTCCCTCTACAAGCTTGTTTATCTTATCCTCCACATCGTCATCAGGATTATAATCGCCGCCAAGCGCTAAATTCATCTTTGCCGACATATTGCCGCTTTGACTGCTATGTGCTTCGTCAATTATGATAGCAAATTTGCGGTCTTTATGCGCCGTGCCGATATCATCAAGGATAATCGGAAATTTATGAACCGTTGTGATGATTATCTTTTTAGCGCTTTGAATTGCGTCGCGAAGGTTGCCGGAATGTTCCGCCCACGCTACTGTATTTGACGCCTGCATAAACTGCTTAATGGTATTTTTTATCTGCTTGTCGAGATTTACGCGGTCCGTTACCACAACAACAGAATCCACAACATTTGCACCATCAACTTCAAGACCGACAAGTTGATGAGCAAGCCACGCGATAGAGTTTGATTTGCCGCTACCTGCGCTATGTTGGATGAGATACCGCCGACCAACTCCGTTTTTTTGCACATCCGCAAGCAACGATTTCACAACTGACAATTGGTGATAGCGTGGAAATACCTGTTTAAAATTTACTTTGCCCGTATCGGCGTCTTTGTCTTCAATAGTTTGGGCGTAGTTTTCTATAATATCGGCAAGTTCTTGTTTTGAGAGAATATCTTTCCATAGATAATCCGTCATAATACCGTCTGGATTGGGCGGATTGCCAGCGCCATCGTTAAAGCCTTTATCAAACGGCAAAAACCACGATTTTTTACCATCTAACTTTGTACAAAATTTTACTCTCGCATCATCAACGGCAAAATGCGCTATACAACGTTTGAATTGCAATAAAAGCTCTTTTGGGTTACGGTCGGTTTTGTATTGATGAACCGCGTCATTGACATCTTGTTTAGTGAGTTGATTTTTGAGTTCGCATGTTATAACGGGCAATCCGTTGATAAACACTACAAAGTCAAGCGCAAGTTTTGGATTGTTGCTCGAATATTGCAACTGCCGCGTTACGCTAAAGATATTTTTGTTAAACATCTCCTTTGCTTTTGGGTTTTTGTCCGAGGGCATCATATAGAACATTGTAAGGTTTGAAGGATAAATCTTAATACCATTGCGGAGCACATCAATTACGCCGCGTTTAGCAATTTCGCCACGCAAACGGTCAAAAAATTGCAAGCGCTTATGGTCGTCTTTTATGCCAAGTTTTATCACCTGTTCCGGCTGGGTATCTTCCAAAAAGCGAAACAACCGCGCCTCATCAACGGCATATTCGCGGTTGTAGTCTTCATTCGTACCCTGTTTATAGCCGTTATGTTCTACAAGCCAATTAATGATGAGGGTTTCAAGTCCTGATTCCTTTGTGTTAGTTGGCATTATTGATACTCCCTATTTTGCTTTAATAGCCGCATCTGTTTTAAATGATTTCAAAAATGAAACCCCCGCTTTTTTCATCGCTTTCCATTCTTCCTGAAGTTTACTCTCAGGCAGAGCTTCATATACAAAAAGCCAATGCCTATCGATGTCCTTATCTTTTTCCAACTTTTCCGCAACCTCTTTTAATTTAAGCGATATTGGGTCTGAAGACAGCTCAAAATACTTGTATGCCAATAGCATCAATACGGTATTATCGCTTTCAATTATATCTTCAATAGAAATATCTTCAATTTTAAACTCATATTTTATAGCAAAAAATAGCGCGTAACTTGCGGCTTCGTAATTTCGCCTTTTTATTCCATAAGCAAATATATCATTTGTAAATTTTATAATATCATCTTTATTGATGCTAAATTTCTCAAAAACATACTCATTTAACAATGGTATCAAGTATGGATATAGAACCGCCCAATGCAATATGGTTTTTACAATGTATGCTTTTGCATTTTCTGTTACAGATCGACTACTTAATACTTTTAATGCGTAGTTTAGTATAGATGCATCACTGTCATTACAATGCGCTAACTCAATTGCATGGTCTAGATATGCTCTAACTTCCTTATAATTTAAAATCTCGCTTTTTGGCAAAATCTGCATCGATCCTATTTGACGAACCCACGATTTATCAGCAGTTATTGCTAATTTAACAATTTCTGTCTTTTTGTGGTTAAGGGCTAAGTCAAAATATCGAAGCCACCTATTTAAGTCGGCAAGAAATCTTTGTCCATCCTCATAATCGGATACATAGCAAGTATAGTCATCAATATTTCTTATGTATTTCCATCCAATTTTAGTTAATTCATTATCAATTGACGTCAAAATTATCTCTGATAATAAGTTGGATGTATGCGGACCAATCAATAGTCCGTGCGTTTCACCGTTTTTTATATTTTGAGAGAAATGGTCTATTTTGTTAAACCATTCTTTTTTATTATCTTTATGATCCTTCGCATCTTTTTTGCCTACTAACGCCCACGGCAAAGAGTGCGTGTAAATACTTGGGAAGCAATTTGAAATATCAGCCTTTACGATCCAGCGTTTGCCAATAAGCAAATCGGGTTCTGGCGAACCATCCGCTTTCCAATTCTTATAGTTCATTTCAAAGAGCGCTGAGTTGCCTGATAATTTTCGGATATGGATTCTGCTTACTTTATGAGACTGTTCAGCTGTCATATCATTAAAGTGTTCACATAGTTTGCCCCAATTATCTGCCAAGCAACGGCATAGATGCTGATATGCCATTGGGCTTGGGATGCCCAAAGGTCGAGGAGTGTTGATATTTCGCATATTCTCATAGAAAATATACTGTCGCCGTTTGTCTTTAAATGAAGGCTGTTTGGTTTCACAATAATCATAAAAATTTTCGGAAGTGAATACGGGCGGTAATTTTTCAGAAAAAAGACCGTGTGCGAGTAACCCACAATATAATTCCTCAGAGGAAATTTCTTTCATGAATTCAAAATATGATTTTTGCATAGTTCTTAGTCCTCTGTAATATTTTCACTATTGAATGATTCGTCATTGTCTGCCGTAATGCTTTCCTCCGCCATCTCGTGTTTCGGAATAGCGACGGCGCGGACATCAAGTTTCCCCGTTACCACATCCGAGATAAGCCGCGCGCGGTATTCTGTGAATAATGTAATTTCATTGCTTAATTTTACTATAAGTCTATCAATCGCTGCACATTTTTCATCCAGATATGCAACAATTTTATGTTGCTCGGTGAGAGGCGGAATAGATACAGACTCACGGAGATAGCCTTTTACGTCTAAATTTTGGATACCAGTTGTCTGGTTAAAATACAATCTATTACGCTTATTGTAGTACATTGCTGCGAATAAATATACAAGAAACACGGCATTCACATTTTCATTGGAACGTATTGCTTCAATAAAATTCGCATATAATGCTGGGGAATCTTTATCGAATAACACAACGCGTCCTACTGGCTGTTTATCACCCCCGCCCGATTTTTCAATCAAAATATCATTTTTACTAAGTAGCAATTTATCAATGACATTTTGCGAATAATTACGTATGGTGTAGGTAGTGTTTTTTACGCGTAAGCGTTCAAAATCGAAATCAGCAACTCTTATGCAAGCCAGATTTACACCATTTCCGTTTTCATCTTCGCCCCACGAACCTGCCTTAACGCTTGCTACAAGATTTATCAAACGAGTATATCTCCATCCATCGTTACCACGTGTTACAGCGTTATTTATTATCGCCTGTTTTTGTTTGGCGAGTAGAGCGATTTGTCGTTGTTTGGCAGCGATTAGGCGGTTGATCAATAAAACTTTCCAATTGAGATAACCCACTATTTGGTCTTGCTCGGCGCGTGGCGGGAGGGGAAGATATATCGTTTTCATTTCTGTATAGCGAGTTGTCCATAAATCAGCAACTATACCTCTGCCGTAACGATAATACTCCTCTATGAACGCGTGATTACGGAGTAGGTAATGGAAATACCGTGGATTGTGCTGTTCACGTAGGGATAGCACAATGTTTATCAACGACACAGAGCCGTCATATTTAGATACACCACTTGAACCTCTTCTGTCAGAGCGGCTATTAATAACGAAGTCGCCGATACAAACGCGTTTACGGTTATCTCCCGCGTTAGTCTTTGCCACAGTTGAAATTTGAAGCACAATGCCGCCTTTACTTACCGATAATGGAGCATACTCTTTGTCAGATACCTTTTCACGACGTTCCGTAAACAACTCATTGATTTTGAATATTTTCCACTGCTCTGGTAGCATACCGAACCATCCACTCATACCCCCAGTACCTCTTCAAGCAGTCCTTCGGTTTCAACTTCCAACGCGCGAATATCCGCAACAATTTCGGCAAGGGAACGCAATCTTACTGGCTTGTAGAAATGCTTTGTAAAGCTTATCTCATAGCCTATTTGCGTTTTGCTCTCATCTATCCAGCAATCAGACGCGAACGGCAAAACCTCGTCTTTGAAAAACGCATCAATACCGCCTTTGTATTTGAGTGGGATTTGCTCTGTATCGCGCAGCTCGGTATCGGGTTCGCCGTCAATTGGCTTGGCGTTTTCGTCTTTTTCGGTAATAAAAGGGCGAATTTTTTTCAAAAGCGCGGCTTTAAGCTTTATGGCATTAGCGAAAGCCGTCCAATCGTCCATCGGCATATCTTTTGGCAGGGCGGAAAAGGCTTCTTTTATCTCCTCTTGTTCGGTAAACTTAAAAATATCATACGGTATGATTTTTGTCAAATCAACCCTTAGCCTAAGCGGACGCTCTACGGTGATTTGGTAGTATCCGAACTCGGCGTTATCAAATATCTTGCTGTATTCGTTTTCGGTCATGTCAAAATACATATCAAGTATTTTGGTACGTATTTCGTGCGTAAATTCGCAATTTTTCTTGCCGAGATTCTTACGTAACGGCGATTTGAGCGAAGTCGCGTCGATTAGTTGAATCTTACCGCGCCGCTTTTCGCTTTTACGATTTGACAACACCCATATATATGTTCCGATGCCAGTGTTGTAAAACATATTTTCCGGCAGAGCGATAATCGCCTCCACAAGGTCGCGCTCAATAAGGTAGCGCCTAGCGTTGGATTCACCCTGCCCTGCATCACCCGTAAAAAGCGACGAGCCGTTATGTACTTCGGCTATACGGCTTCCAAGCTCAGTCGTCTCTTTCATCTTGCTGACATTATTCAATAAAAACAGCAGTTGTCCGTCGCTCACGCGCGGTAACATAGAAAATTCGCCATCATCAGCGAAATTTGTAATAAAACGGCTATCTATAATGCCCTTTTTGCCGCCAAGTTTATCCGCGTCATTTTTCCATGACTTTCCGTACGGCGGGTTTGACAACATAAAATCAAATTGGCGGCTTGGAAAGCCATCGTCCGCCAATGTACTGCCGTACGCGATATTTTCAGCTTCGCTACCTTCGCCTTTAAGCAACATATCGGCACGGGTAATCGCGTATGTTTCTGGGTTTATCTCTTGTCCAAAAAGATGAATGGAGACATTTTACCATTATGCTCGGCAAGGTCAAGTAAGCGTTGCTGTGATACCGTAAGCATACCGCCTGTGCCGCTCGCGCCGTCATAGCAGGAGTAGGTAGAGTCCTTAATCTTATCGGCAATCGGTAAAAAAATCAAATCTGCCATAAGCTCGACGACGTCGCGCGGCGTGAAGTGTTCGCCCGCTTCTTCATTGTTTTCTTCGCTGAATTTACGAATCAGCTCTTCAAAGATTGTCCCCATCGTGTGGTTGTCGAGCGCGGGCAAACGAATACCACCAATGTCGTTAAGCACGGGATATGGGCTGAGATTTACTGTCGGCGAAACGAATTTTTCTATTACCGCGCCCAGAATGTCGGCATCGACCATTGTATCAATCTGCGCGTGGAACTTGAATTTTTTCAGTATCTCCTGAACATTCGGCGAAAAACCATCCAAATATGCGATAAAATCCGCTTTCAGCTTCTGTTGATTGGCGCGGCTTGTGAGGTCTTTTAGACAAAATGGCGAACTGTTGCAAAATGATTGCCCTGCCACATTGCATAGCGCATCGTTTTGGTTAACAACACCTGAACCATCAAGCCTCTTTTTCATATCCAGCACAGCCTTCTTTGTATCTTCTAATACCGCATCCAAACGGCGGATAACGGTCATCGGCAAGATAACGTCGCGGTATTTGCCGCGCACATAGACATCGCGAAGACAGTCGTCGGCAATGCCCCATATAAAGCTTACGATTGAGTTGTAAGTCTGAGTATCCATAATTTCCGTCTTTCCTAAATGATGATCGCATCGTAAAAAAGAAAGTTAGAAGTTTATCAAAGAGAGCTTTTGAAAATTATCCGCCGAATAGATCGGCGGAACTAGAGAATCAAATGGTTGGAGGCGATCGCGCTATTTACGCGATCGCTTTTTTGACCTTATCGACGATCGTCGTGAAAGAGGCGGGTTCATTCATAGCCAGATCGGCTAAAACTTTGCGATCGAGGTTGATATTCGCCTTGCCCAAAGCGTTGATAAACTTCGAGTAGCTAATACCGTTAAGGCGGCACGCCGCGTTTATCCTTACGATCCAAAGCGATCGAAAATTACGCTTGTTGTTTTTGCGATCGCGGTAAGCGTATACGAGGCTTCTTTCAAGCTGTTCTTTCGCTTTGCGAAAGTGTTTATGCCTCGCGCCGAAAAAGCCGCGAGCCTGCTTTAATAACTTTTTGTGTCTGCGTCTGCGGACAAAACCTGTTTTTACTCTCATTTTTTCTCCTTTTACCCATTTATATGGCGGGGCTAAACGCCCTCTTATCTGTTTTGCCTAAGCTAACAGAAGGTTTCATAAAACCGCTTATGCGATTTAATCCTAAACTACGCTTATAGCGCCAACATTCTTTTTACGTTCGCCTCGTTCGAGCTATGAACATATTTACCGGAGCGCAAACCGCGTTTAGTTTTTCTGCTCTTTTTCGTAAGAATGTGGCTTCTAAAAGCGCTCCCGCGTTTGATTAGGTTTTTCTTAATAGAAAAACGCTTCGCGGCGGCTCTTTTGGTTTTCATCTTTGGCATTTGTTACCTTTACTTTTTCTTTGGAACGACATGCACGCTCACGAAACGCCCGTCGATAAAAGGCTCTTTTTCGATTGTCGCCGCGTTCCCAACCATTTGCACGACGGATTGTAGCACATCGAAACCTACGCTCGGATTTGCCATCTCGCGCCCCTTCAAAAACACGCGAAACTTCACGTGTTTGCCGTCTTCAAGAAACTCGATTGCGTGCTTGATCTTGTAGTTTAGATCGTTTTGCGCGATCTTCGCAGTCAGCTTGATCTCCTTGACCTCGACGAGCTTTTGCTTTTTCTTCGCCTCTTTGGCGCGCTTTTCCTGCTCGTATTTGAACTTGCCAAAGTCCATAATCTTCGCTACGGGCGGATTGGCTTCGGGCGAAATCAGCACAAGCTCCAAATTGCGATCGCCCGCAAGTTGCAAAGCCTGCCGCGAGGCGATCACGCCAAGCTGACTTCCGTCGGCGCCAATACATCTAACTTCGTCGCAGAATCTTACAATCTGTTCGTTGATTAGGGTTCTTTTTTCCTTGTCTTTGTGGGCGAATTGCGGGGCGGTGTTGTTCAAAGGCTTTCCTCGTTGTTTTTTTCTGCGCAGAGTTTCACAAACTCTTCTAGCGCGATTGTTTCTTGCGTTCTCGCGCGGCGATCGCGCAACGCTACGGCGCGGTTTTCGACCTCTTGCGCGCCTACGACGGCGATAAACGCGACGCGGCTTTTTTCGGCGGAACGAATCTTTTTCGACAGCGTTTCGTCGCGCTCGTACATCTCTACGTCTATATCGGCGGCGATCAAAAGATCTTGTATCTCTTTAGCGTACGGAATATGCTCCTCGCCTACGGTTACGATCGCAACCTGCGTCGGCGCGATAAAAAAAGGCAATTCGCCGCCGTAATGCTCGATCAGGATCGCTATAAAGCGCTCGATCGATCCCATCATAGCGCGGTGGAGCATTACGGGGCGCGATCGCGTATTTTCGCTTGTCGTATAGGTAAGATCAAAGCGTTCGGGCAGATTCATATCGACCTGAACCGTGCCGCATTGCCACTTTCTGCCGATCGCGTCGGTGATCTTTACGTCGATCTTCGGCCCGTAAAACGCGCCGCCGCCTTCGTCTAATAAAAAATCGCCCCGTTTTTTTAATACCTTTTCAATTTCGCCGGTGGCTTTTTCCCATAGAGCGTTATCGCCGATCGCTTTGGCGGGCTTGGTGGAGAGCGTGAGCGTATATGTAAAATCAAAACGCTTCATCAGCAGATCGATAAACTCCAAAATCTTCTCGATCTCTTCGGCAATCTGATCTTCGCGGCAGAAAATATGCGCGTCGTCCTGCGTGAACTCTCTAACGCGCAAAAGTCCGTGCAAAACGCCGCTCTGTTCGTGGCGATGAACCGTGCCAAACTCAAAAAACTTCAACGGTAGATCGCGAAAACTGCGCGTTTGCGATTCATAAACCGCGATATGCCCTACGCAATTCATCGGCTTCAAACCGTATTCCTGCTCGTCGATCGCGGTAAAATACATATTTTCGCCGTAGTTAGCGATATGCCCGCTCTTGTTCCACAGATCCGATCGCAAGATTTCGGGACCCCTAACGGGCTGATAACCGCGTCTTCTGTGCGCCTTAAAGCTAAAAGCCTCCAATTTTGCCCGCAATCTCGCGCCCGCGGGCAACCAGATCGCCAAGCCGCCGCCGATCTCGTCGGAAAACTTGAACAGTCCAAGCTCATTCCCAAGTTTTCTGTGATCGCGCTTTTCGGCTTCCGCCATCTGCGTTTCCCACGCCTTAAGCGATTGCGCGCAACTAAAGGCGATCCCGTAGATTCTCGTTAGCATTTCGCGGGAGCTATCGCCGCCAAGATACGCGCCCGCGAGTTTTGTCAGCTTGACGTTTGCTAGAAACTTCGTATTTGGCGCGTGCGGGCCTCTGCAAAGGTCTTCAAAGCCGCCCTGTTTATAGATTGTTACTTTTTGCGCGTCGATCCTGCTTAGAACTTCGGTTTTCAGCGGATCGTCCTTGTAGCGCGCTTCCGCTTCCGCTTTGCTAATCTCGTATTTTTCGATCGGCAGAGCTTGCGCGGCAAGTTTTTTCATAGTTTTTTCAATGGTTTTGAGATCTTCCGCGCCGATCTTAGCGGAGGTTTTGAAGTCGTAATAAAATCCCTCTTCCACTACGGGGCCTACGAAAAACTGCGCGTCGGGATAAAGCGTTTTGATCGCCTGCGCCATTAGGTGCGCCGCCGAATGACGGATAATAGAAAGCGACGCTTCCGAGTCGTCGCAAACGATGTTCTCGCCGTTTAGCCCCAACTCTTTCGCGCTCGCCAAGTCGAAAATACCCGACGGCGTTTTAACGCCGATTGCTTCGCTCAAAACTTTTTACTTCCTTTATTCGGTATCGCCAAAAACGTCCTTTCTTTCTTCTTTTCTCTCTCGCTAGATTTTTTATTTGGTGGTCCCAAGAGGTCTCGAACCTCTGACCTCTACCATGTCAAGGTAGCGCTCTACCGCTGAGCTATGAGACCAATTTACCCGATTTTGCCTTTAACCGCGAGTTCGCCCGCGCTCGCGCCGCAAAAAATAGCCGTGATTTTACCTAACGTTGCTTAAACAAAAGCCGCAAACGACTTTAATATGGCTTACATAGACGAAATCGATCTGTTCGCTCCCCGCGCCTCGTATGCGTCGATCGCCCGATTTGTCAGATCGTATCCGAGAGCAATCATCTCTTCCGCCTTGTGAAATTCGTAAGTTTTGCAACTTTCAACGGGTATATCCACGAGAATATCGGGCGGATATCCGGCGACTTTGAATAGCGTCATAGATTCTTGCATTACCTCGATCACCCTTTGCAAAATCTCCAGCTGCGTTACGCTCGCGCGCGCTTTCGCGTTCCAAACGCCGAGTTTAATCAGCCATTTTTCCAGCTTTTGCATTAGCGAGTTTTTATCTTTGTCGCGCGAAACGGGCTTTAGCGACGTAGAGTAAATCGCGGAAAGATTGACCGCGACGATCAGATCGTTATGATCGCTTGTAAGCGGCGCGATCGGCAGAGGATTTAACACGCCGCCATCGACCAAAACGCGCCCGTTGCGATGAATCGGCGTAAAGACCGTCGGAATAGCGATACTCGCGCGAATTGCCGTCCGCAGATCGCCCTCTTGAAACCAAATCTCTTTTTTGCCGTCCAGATCGGTCGCTACGGCGGTATAGCGAATCGGCAGATTTTCGATCGCCCTATCGCCAAAAAACGGCTCTAGCCGCTCGAAAACCCTATCGCCTTTGATCGCGCCTCCGCTTGGAAGCAGGCTTAAATCGACCAGTTTAAGCGCCTTAAACCAATCGACTTTCAGCGCCCAGCTCTTAAACTCCCGTATGTTGCCGGCCGCGTAAAAGCCGCCGACCAAAGCGCCCATCGAACAACCGCTAACCGATCGTATCTCGTAGCCGCGCTCCTCTAGCGCCTCGATCGCTCCAATATGCGCGTATCCTCGCGCCCCGCCGCTTCCCAACGCCAAAGAAACCGATAGACCCATAAACGTATCCTTTGTTCAAAGCGGATATTTTATGCTAAAAACGACTTTTCGCCTTAGATCGCGGTCGCCTACGCCCCGCCGTTAAGCGCTAAGTTTATTAACCGTTTAAGCCGTATTCGTTTATAATTTAGAACATTAAAAAAGGTTAAAAAATGAAACTCTCGCAAAACGCGTCGAGTAAAACCGCTTCTAAATGCGCAAGCGGCGCGTATTATTGGGGGGGGGGGGGGGTTAGTAGTAACGCCACGCCATCTTACGCTCTTTTCAACCATCTATTTCCTTTTAATCGTCTTCTTTTGTCCGCGCAACGCGATTACAAACTTTTTTGTCGATGCGCAATGTTACAAGCGCCGAATCGCGCTATAAAGATACGTTGCGGCAAAAATCATATAGAGCGAGCAAAATAATATGAGGAATCTGTTTGTACGATTTATATGTATGTTTGTACCAAGCAAAAAAGCAAGACGGAAAATAAGAGAGCGATTTCTACGCGATAAAATTGGCGAACTGCGTTATAAAATTCGCGGAGATATCGATAATCTACGATCGGAGGTTCAAGGTTATATCGATATATCGCGTTACGGAAAAGCTATCTCCGCTCCCATTATAGATTTTGAACTTAACTGGATGAACAAATATAATTATAAAGAGGAGTTTTCAAAACTAAACCTAACGGAAGATTATCCGAATTTAATCCGCAATCTTGACGAAAGAAACGTATTTTGCCTAACGCGGATAATCAAAAGATTGCAATCGTTTATCGAAGGCAAAAAACGTATAGAATTATTTTCCGACGAATTGGAAAGAATAAAAGCGCGCAATAAAGAATACTATTGCAATATAATAAAATTATCGCCCGAATGTTTTGCCTATAAACGTTATCTGTTGCCTATAAAGCATTTTGAAGCCTGCGTTTTCTACGAAAAATGCAATATGCCGTACGTAAAAAACCTTGAAAAGATAAAGCGCAAAGATTTTATCGACGCCGGAGGATTTATCGGCGATTCCGCGATTGTGTTGTCCGAATTCACTAGCGCTAAAGTTTATATTTTCGAACCAAACTCCGAAAACTACGACTTAATGGAAAAGACGATTAAAATGAACGAAAGTAAAAATATAATCCCCGTGAAAAAAGGGCTGGGAAGAACCGAGTCGAGCGAGGTTATAAATTGCAACGGTTCTTGCTCTAGCATTAAATTAGAAACCGGCGACGGAAAAAGCGAGAATATAGAAATAACTAGCGTCGATCAATACGCGGAAGAAAACAATCTTGATATAGGGCTTATAAAAGCCGATATAGAAGGATTTGAACAGGATTTGCTACGCGGCGCCGAAAAAACTATTCGAAAGAATCGTCCGACCCTATTGATAAGCATATACCATACGATCGACGATCTGTTTCATATAAAAACGTTAATAGAAAGCTGGGATCTCGGATATAAATTTGTAATCGCGGAACACGATCCCGCGCGCGTATTTCTAGAAACAATGTTGATTGCGGAAACGGAATAAAAGCTACTCCCGCGTAACAAGAGTAGCTCTAAAGTTAAACGAGCTAACCTATCGCCTGTTCTAAATCGGCGATCAGATCTTCGGGCGCTTCCAAGCCAATCGATAGACGAACAAGTCCGGGCGTAATGCCGCAGTCGGCTTGCTCTTTTTCGGTTAGCTGTTGATGCGTCGTGCTTGCGCTGTGCGTAATGATCGACTTGCTATCGCCGATATTAACGACGCGGCTAAAGATTTTCGTTCCGTTAAGAATACGCTTCGCAAACTCCAGATCGCCCACGTCGAAGCTAAGCAATCCGCTCGCGTAACCCTTCAGGTATTTTTTCGCGTAAGCGTAGTTTTTATCGCCCTCTAAAAGCGGATAATTGACCGACTTGACCTTTTTATGCGTTTGTAGCCATTTTGCGATCGTAAGAGCGCTTTCGCTATGGCGCTTGATTCGCAGATTTAGCGTTTCCAAACCTTGCAAAAAGAGCCACGCCGTAAATGGTTGCGCGATCGCGCCGATGTCCCGCGCCAACGACAAACGAGCGCGAAGCGTATAGATTGGAAAAGGCAGTTGCGCGTAGATTAGCCCGTGATAGCTGTAATCGGGTTCGTTGAAGTGTTTATAACGAGGATTACCGATCAGAAAATCGTTTAACCCTTTACGCTCGGCAAGAATACCGCCAATTCCCAGCCCCTGTCCCGTAACGTATTTGCTAAGGCTATCCACGCTGATATCTACGCCCCAATCAAACGGGCGGAATAGATAGGGCGTAGCTACGGTGTTATCGACGATCGTTGCGATTTTATGTTTTTGAGCGATCGCCACGATTGGCTCGACGTCCGCAATATCGATCGACGGGTTGCTGATTGATTCAAAGACAATCGCCCGCGTTTTATCGTCAATCAAAGACTCGATCGTTTCAGGCTTTTGCGGATCGTAAATCCGCGTTTCGATACCAAAGCGCTTCAGCGTGTATTGCGTCAAACTTAGCGTGCCGCCGTAAATCTTATTGGCGAGCAGGATATTTTCGCTCGACGCGGCAAGATTGACGATCGAATAAAAAACCGCCGCCGCGCCGCTAGAGGTCGCAAGCGCCGCCGCGCCGCCCAACACCTCCGCAAAACGCCCTTCCAAAACGCCTACGGTAGGGTTGTTCAGGCGCGTGTAGATGTTGCCTAGTTCGCGTAAAGCAAAGCGGTTTGCCGCCGTTTCCGCGCTACCAAACTCGTAAGCCGTCGTTTGATAGATCGGCACCGCCATAGTCCCCTCGCCCGCTCTCTTGTCGTATGCCGCGTGAATAGCGGAGGTTTCAGGTTTCCACGTTTCGCTCATATTGTATCCTTTGCAGATAGAATTACTTGACAATAAAATGCTATCACAATAAACCTTAAAGAACGCTTTTAATTTTTCTTATTGCCTTTGCGCGATGACCGATCGCGGCTTTAACTGCGTCGGGCAGCTCGCCCAGCGTTTGGCTAAAGCCTTTGGGAATAAAAATCGGATCGTAGCCAAAGCCGTTAGAGCCTCTTGGCGTAACGATTATTTCGCCGTCTAGCCTGCCGCTTGCCGTCCATTCGCCTTCGGCGGTTTTAAGCGCGATCGCGGCTTCGTAGTAGGCTTTTGTCCGATCTACGCCTCTTTTTCTAACCTCGCTAATTAACTTATCGAGGTTTTCGCGATCGCTTGCGTTTTGCCCCGCGTATCTCGCGCTGAAAACGCCCGGGACGCCTTTGCCTAAAATTGGCGCGACGATTCCGCTGTCGTCGCTAATTACCCGCGCGGCTAGATCGCCTAGCGCCTCGAAAACCGCCCGCGCTTTGATCAGGGCGTTTGCCTTGAAGCTCTCGCCGTTTTCGTCGATCGCGATCGTAGGTATCAGTTCGCAATACGCTATTACCTCGATCGGTTTGAGAAGCGCCGCGATCTCTTTTGCTTTGCCTTTGTTGCTTGAGGCTAAAATTAGTCGCATAATCGCAAATCATATATGATTTTGCCTTCGATATTTTAAGGATACGCTATAAAACCGATTCTTTATCTATGCGCGATTTTGGCTTTAAGATTTTTCGGACTGTTTCTTGTAATGCCTATTTTGGCGATCGAGGCGAAGAGCTTGGAGGGCGGAACGGATTTTTTGGCGGGGCTTGCCGTAGGCGGCTACGCGCTTATGCAGATGATCTTTCAGTATCCCTTCGGCGCGTTAAGCGATCGGATCGGACGAAAAAAGATGATCGCGATCGGAATGAGCGTATTCGCGATCGGTTCTGCGGTATGCGCTCTAGCTGATAGCGCGTTGGTTTTGATTATCGGGCGGTTTATTCAGGGAACGGGCGCGGTAAGCGCGACGATCACCGCGATGATCAGCGATCTGACGGGCGAGGAAAACCGCTCCAAAGCTATGGCTATGATGGGTATGTCGATCGCCTGTAGTTTTATAGTCGCGTTGCTAGTAGGGCCTTTAGCGGGCGGCAAATACGGCGTGGATACGCTATTTTGGGTTACTTGCGCGTTGGTCTTTCCCGCGCTTTTGCTTCTTGTCCTCGCGCCCAATCCGCCTAAAATCAAACCGATCGAGCCGATCAAAAGCGGCAAAATCCGCCGCGTATTCGCTAACCGCAACCTTCGCCGTCTTAATGTCGCTATGTTTTTGCACAGCTTTGTGATGACCGCCTCGTTTTTTATGATTCCGATGGTCTTAACGCAACACGAAGGTTTTACGCTCGATACCCTTTGGCGCGTCTATCTGCCCGCGCTTATTTGCGGGATTTTGGCTATGGGAATCGGAACGGCGATCGGAGAAAAACTCGGCGCGGTTAAAACGGTTATGTTAATCGGCGTAACGATTCTAACCGCGACTTTTGTCTTGATCGCGGCGTTTCCTAACGGCTTTGTCTTTTGGGTTATGGCGCTTTTTGTCGGGCTTAACAGCTTAGAGCCGCTAATGCAATCGAGCGCGGCGAAGTTTGCCCGCGCCGACGAGAGAGGCGCGGCGTTAGGAATCTTTAACGCCTGTCAATTCTGCGGCGTCTTTTTCGGCGGCGCGTGCGCGGGGGCAATCTACGGCGATCTTGGACTGCAGACGCTGGCGATCGTCCTTTTCGCGCTCTGCATCGTCTGGTTTAGACTTGCGTTAGGCATAGACAATCCGCGCCGATCGAAAACGATCGCCATAGAAATTCCGCTATCGTTAGGGCAAGGAGCGATAGAAAAATATAAGGGCGTTATCGAGTGTTATCGCATAGAAAAACTTTTTGTGCGCTATGATCCGACAATAACTTCAGGCGAAACCTTGTTGGAGCGCTTGCGAAAGGAAAACGATGATCATCGACGACGATCTTTTAGAGCGTCTGGAGGGACTTTCTCAACTGACGATCGCGCCCGATAAACGCGAGGCGACAAAACAAAGTTTAAGCGAGATTTTAGGCTTTGTCGATAAGCTAAACGAGTTGGACACAAGCCATATCGACGCGCTTTCGTCGCTTTTTGACGCGGCTTCGCGGCTTCGCGCCGACGAGCCAAACGAGAATCCTAGCGTCTTTAGCGATCTAATCAAACATGCGCCGAAAGCCGACGGGCGCAGTTTTGTAGCGCCGCGAGTCGTCGGCTAAACTTAACAAAGGAGAGTAAGTATGGATTTAAACGAATTGAGCCTTGATCAGCTCTTAAAAACCGTCGTCGCGCTTGACGCGAGCGACTTGCACTTAGTCGCGGGCGCGGAGCCGCAAGTGCGGATTCACGCCATAATGACGCCGCTCGATCTGCCTAAACTCGATCGCAATACGATTCAGACTTTGTGTTATGCGTTGCTAACCGATTCGCAAAAGAAGAAGTTTGAAGAGGATAAAGAGCTTGACTTCGCGATCGATTTGCCCAAAATCGGGCGTTTTCGCTCTAACTACTACTACGAGCGGCGCAATATGGCGGCGTCGTTTCGCGTTATTCCAACCGAAATCCCTTCGATCGAGAGTTTGAATCTGCCCGTTATGCTTAAAGACGTTATCAAACGTCAAAAGGGGCTGATTCTCGTTACGGGTCCTACCGGAAGCGGTAAAACGACGACTCTGGCGGCTTTGGTTAACGAGCTAAACAACACCGAAAAGGGACACATCATCACGATCGAAGACCCCGTGGAGTTTGTTCAGCCGCACAATAAATGTATCGTTTCGCACAGAAGCATAGGCGAGGATACGCATAGCTTTGCGGAGGCGCTTAAACACGCTTTGCGCCAAGACCCCGATATTATCCTTGTGGGCGAAATGCGCGACGTGCTGACGATCAGAACCGCTCTGACGGCGGCTGAAACCGGACACCTTGTTTTCGGCACGCTTCACACCAACTCCGCGCCGCAGACGATTAGCCGTATTATCAACGTCTTTCCGAGCGACGAACAGGCGCTAATCCGCACGCAGCTTTCGATGGGGCTTTTGTGCGTCGTTTCGCAGGTGCTTATGCCAAAAGTAAGCGGCGGGCGAAAGGCTGTTTTTGAGATTATGGTGAATATTCCCGCAATCGCCAATCTAATCCGCGACGACAAGTTGCACCAGATTTACTCGACGATGCAGATCGGTCAAGGACAAACCAAAATGCAAACGCAGACGCAAGAGCTTGTCAAAGCCTTCCGCGCGGGCGAGATTAGCCGCGAAAACGCGCTGAAATACTCGTCAAATATCGACGAAATGAAAAAAGCGCTAGGCGCGGGCGCGGGCGAGTAAATCGCCAAAATCGGTTGGGCTTTGCATATCTTAGCCCAACCCTTTTATTTAAGACCGCATTAAGTAAGCGAACGTCTATTCTTTTTTTGCGTAAATATGCTCTTTGGGCGATACCCCCCCCCCGCATTCTCTACAATAACGCCGCCATTTGGGCGATTTTAGCGAGCGATCGCTTGCAATTTAAGTTCGCGTCGCAATAAACGACGCTTTTAGAGTACGAGTTTATATTTATTGACAGATTTTGACATCTAAATGCGGTAACATTTTGCGGCGCATTGGGATTTGGATAGCTGACATTGATAAATTGGCGTGTATAATGCGTGAGCAAAATCAAAAATAGGAGAAAATGGTGATCAATCTAACGGCGCAACAACACGAAGCGTTTGCCGCGCTCAAACGATTTCTCGAAAACGAAACCAACTGCTTTATATTAAAAGGCTATGCGGGAACGGGCAAAACTTTTATGATTAAGCTACTGACAGAGTATTTAAGCGAAATTCGTCGCTCATTTTTTCTTGCCGCTCCTACAGGACGCGCCGCGAGAGTTATTACCGAGCGAAGCGGCGCTGCCGCCAGCACTATTCATTCGCTCATATATTCGCTTAAAGATATGAGGGAATATAAAATTGAAGACGAAAACGCTAGCGAAACTTTTCGGTTTTATTTTACGCTTAAACCTAATATGAGTGCGACAAATGCCGTGTATATTATCGACGAATCCTCTATGATTTCCGATATGTATTCCGACGAAGAGTTTGCGCGTTTTGGTTCTGGATTTTTACTTAAAGACTTGTTAAATTATATTAATTTCGATCACAACGACCACAATAAAAAGGTTATATTCATTGGCGACGACGCTCAATTACCGCCCGTTGGAATGAACTTTTCGCCAGCTATGGATAAAGATTATTTAATCGATAAACATTCAATCAGCGTAGAAACTTTTGAATTAACGGAAGTTGTACGCCACAAGCAAGAGAGCGGCATAATAATTAACGCGATAGAAATTCGCAAGTCGCTTGAAGCGGGCATTTTTAATAAACTTAATATATCAACCGATTATCCGGATATTCATAAAGCCAAAAACGAAACTTTTATCGATCATTATTTACAAGCTTGCAACCGCCGCATAGACCGAGAGACAATAGCGATCGCATACTCTAACGCAAAAGTTAAAGAATACAATCGAGCTATCAGATCGCAATTTTTCCCAAATTTGGACGTAGTAACCGCGGGCGATCGCTTGATATGCGTCCGCAATGGATCAGTATTGCTTAACGGCGATTTTGCCACAGTTTTAGAAGTTTCGCCTGACGTTGAACTAAAAACCACGAATCTTAAGAAAAAAGATAAAGAGGGTAAATTGCAAATTATGCCAATAAAGCTCGCTTTTAGAAAAGTGGCAATCGAATTTAACGGCGCCGTACGCAGAGATTGTTTAATTTTGGAAGAGCTACTCTATTCAGAAAAACGCGACTTAAGTAGCGATGAAAATAGAGCTTTATATGTAGATTTTATCAAAAGAAATCCGCGTCTTAAGCGCAATACGGCTGAATTTGGCAATGCATTGAGCGAGGATCCATACTTTAATGCTTTGCGTTTTAAGTTTGGTTATGCTATTACCTGCCATAAGGCGCAAGGCGGCGAATGGAAAAACGTTTTTATCGATTGCGAACTCAAACAGAATTTATTAAGAAAGAACAGTTATCGTTGGCTATATACAGCGATCACTCGCGCAAAAGAAACGCTATATGTGATGAACGCGCCGCATATTACGCCGTTTGACGAGATAACGGTACCCGAAAATAAGCAAAATACCGACAATTCTGAGCCGATTGACTCAAATTTGACGCAAAAAGAAGATATTAAAAATTCTCATCTTGAGTTTCCAAAGCCGTTCTTGCGGGAGTTCTACGAAAAAATAATGGAGAAAATAGCGTCAAGCGAAATTATCATAACGGATATAATGCATAGAGACTACTTAGAAAAATACTATTTCAAAAAAGCCGACGAATACGCGGAAATTAACTTTAACTATAACGGCAAAGACCTCTTTACGCGTTGCCTCCCCGATTCGAATCGCTGCTCCTCTCAGCCATTCGCGGATTACATTGTCGCTTTGGTTGGGCTAAAGGCGAAATAGTGTCTGATTATAACGAACTTAAACGAGAAGCGGAAAGCCTGCGTAAAGCAAATAATCATCAAATGGCGCTAACGGCTTATGAAAAACTGCTTAACCTATACGAAAATCAATGCAACGAATGGGAGCATTGGGGTTACGCGCATTCGCTTTATAAATTAAAACGATATAAAGAGGCGCTTAGCGCGCTAAGAAACGCCTACGTTAAGTTTCAAAATTCTCCGAAAATTCGTAATTTGTACGCTTGGTCAATATACCAAACGGAAATAAATAAAAAAATTGATAATGAAGAGATATACATAAAAGCGGCAAAAGCGATTTTTAAGTTAGCAAAACAATCGGACGAGTACTCGCCATATACGATCACCGTCCTTAAACTGCTTGATCATTTTAAGCAAAAGCCAAATTATCCTTCTGAAACAATCCTACAACTAACCGAGCTATTATCGCCTAACGAATTATCAACAAAAACGCTATCTTATACTGATGAAAAAGGCAAAACTATTGAATTTGCCTCGCACAAAGAACAGTGGTATATGTACCGCACAAAAGCGTTATATGAAAACGAGCGTTACGCGGAGTGTATCGACGTATGCCAAGAAATATTGAAACAATTAAAGATATTGCATTACGCAAACGAGATATGGTTCAAACGCAGAATAGCTTTATCCAATGCCGCGTTGGGCGATATAGAGAAAGCGTTAAAAATTTTGATTGAACTGCTAAGCAAGAAAAAGGAATGGTTTATAGAGCTTGAAATAGCGCAATTATATAACGATAGAGGAGATAAAAAAGCCGCATTAAAATACGCCGTCGACGCGGCGCTTAATGTTGGCGACATAGACAAAAAGATCGGCGCATATCAGCTACTATTCGAGCTATTAGAAAAAAACAATAAAATCGGAGAAGCAAAAACTCATCTCGAATTTATTTTTGCGATCAAGCGCGAATTTGGATATAAAATCGATCAAGAATTGAACGCGCTTTGCGAAAAGTATAACATCGATGAAACCAAAAAGGCAAAACAGCTTAAAGCCAAATTAGAAATCATATGGGCAGAACTAAAGTTTGAAGGCAAAGAGATGAATTACGGCATAATCGACGCGATACTGGAAAACGGTAAAGCGGGGTTTGTAAAAGACGAAGGCGGAAATTCGTTTTATTTTCTTCTTCGCGATTTCAAGAATGGACTTAAACTAGCCGTAAAAAACGCCGCCGTTACATTTTATGTCGTAGATGGTTTTAACAAAAAAAAGAATCGCTCGACAAAAAATGCGGTAAATGTGCGTTTATATACTCAAAATGTGGTACAATGACATCGCCGAAGCGAGGCTTAAGCGCTTGCGCGACGGGGTATATATTAGAATTGATTTATCGGAGCGGTGTTTGAATCCCGAATGGCATATGGTTGGTTCCCGTAAGAACCGCCACTCGGGTTTGGCGATGATAAAATGAATTCCAACGAGAAACCAACATGGTACAGACCCAAATACTCTTCTCATTTTGACTATCCTTTAAGCGAAGAAAACGCGATAAACTTGCTGAAACAATTTGAAACGGAAACGAAGCATGCGTTTTTCCCGTTAATCTTAACAAATAAAAAAACTAGACGTTATCGCACGGAGCGCAACGAAACAACGCATAAGAAAATCAATTTGCGTAAAGAGCCAAAAATTAGATCTATTTTAGAACCATCTCATAAAGACGGCTATATTTATTCGTATTACGCGGAAAAATTAAACAAAATTTATGAAGAACGATTGAAAAAAATGTCATCGTCGGACGCGGTTTGCGCATACAGAAGCAATCGAGGATACAATTATACGGTCGCGCTTGAAGTTTTCGCAAAAGTTAAAAGCCTTAGCAGTTGCTCTTGCTTTATGTTTGACATTGAAAATTTTTTTGGCTCAATAGATCACGCGAGCCTCAAATTCCAATTATGCGAATTATTAAATACGCAGCGATTACCCGCGGATTATTTTAAGGTATTTAATTCAATTACGCGCTATGCATACATAAACGGCGATCACATTCCGTCAAACGATATTAACGGCGATCGAAGGATTTGTTCGCATGAGCAGTTTATTAAGTTACGCGAAGAAGGGAAAATAGAAATCAATGAAAACAGTTGGGGCATTCCGCAGGGAGTTCAGATATCTCCAACGCTTGCTAATATCTATATGACGACGATCGATCAAAAACTTAATAAACTTGCTAATGAAAATAACGGAATATATCGTCGCTATGCAGACGATATAGCGATTATTACGCCCGATCTTTCGATAAAGAAAGAAACGATCGAAGCGACGATCAGCAATATGCTTGCAAAAATAGGAGCGCGCCTTAACTGAATAAAGACAAAACGGAAGAACGACGTTTTATCAACGGCAAAATGCAAAATTCGCGCAAACCAATGCAGTATTTAGGATTTACATACGACGGCGATAAAATTCTAATTAGATCTTCCTCCGTTAGTCGTTTCTATGCAAAATTAACTAAATTTATACGAACGCGAAAAGGGTTGGCGACTAAAACCAAAGGAGCTATTTGGACGGATAAAATTTATAAACTATATTCGCATTTAAGACATACAAAGCAACTCAAAAAAGGCAATTTTTACTCTTGTGCGAAACGCGCCGAGCAAACTTTTCTTTTATCGGATTCGTTTTCCGATAAAGAAATTGGTATTAAACGACAACTTAGAAAACACATGGTAATCATTAAACGCGAATTGAAAAATCGCGAACGCTAGAATTTATCGACGCTATTTCAATTGTAATACCACATAGTAATTATCGGGAGGAGGGGTTAGCTCTTCAAATTTTGCAGCTACAACATCGGCGCTTTGAAGCGCTTCTACGCCGCCAGCATCTATTTTTACAATGCGAATTAGTCCGCTTGAACAACCAAAATCCCATAAAAAATACGCTGGTTTCCCTACGGAGCGTAAAAGGCGATGTCGCCGATCGCAGGATCAAATCCAATAGGCGCGTTCAAGGTAGATAATTTACGGGGTAGATCGCTAAATGTAGCAAGCCAATCGACGCCTTCCTGTTCAGATAGCTGCCGCGGTGATACGTCGTTCCTGTACAAGTCAACGAGATGATTGACTTTTACAGGAATAACGGCGTTTGCAGGTTTTTCTTATTAAATTAAATGCGGCGACGTTATGCTTACCTAAACAAAGCGGATCGTTTTTGATATGATCCGGCGATGATTTCTCGTTATCCGACAAAACAGATTTTTGTTGGCAAGGTCGCGATCGGCGCCGACGCGCCAATCTCCGCGCAATCGATGACCTTTTCCAAAACAAGCGACGTACAAGCGACGCTAGATCAGATAAAGCGCCTGTATTTCGCGGGCGCGGATATTGTCCGCGTCAGCATTCCCGACGAACAAAGCGCGAACGCGTTAAAAGAGATCAAAGCGCAAAGCCCTCTTCCGATCGTGGCGGATATTCATTTCAATTATCGTCTTGCGCTTAAAGCCGCCGAATGCGTCGATTGTATTCGTATCAATCCGGGTAATATCGGCGCAAAATCGCGGATCAAAGAGGTGGCGCGGCTATGCAAAGAGCGCGATATTCCGATTAGAATCGGCGTTAATAGCGGTTCGCTGGAAAAAGAGATCGAGGCAAAATACGCAAACGGCGCGGAAGGTATGGTTCAAAGCGCGCTGTATCATATCAAACTGCTAGAGGATCTGGACTTTACGGCGATAAAAGTATCGATGAAAGCCAGCGACGCGGCGCGTACTGTCGAGGCGTATCGTATGTTGCGTCCGCTAACGCCCTACCCTTTTCATCTCGGTTTGACGGAAGCGGGAACGACTTTTCACGCTACGATCAAATCGTCGATCGCGCTTGGCGCTCTGCTTCTTGAAGGTATCGGCGACACGATGCGCGTATCGATCACGGGCGAGCTTGAGGAGGAGATCAGAGTCGCCCGCGCCATTTTACAAGATAGCGGACGGCAAAAAGAGGGCGTAAATATCGTATCCTGCCCCACTTGCGCTAGATTAGAAGCCGATCTAAAGTCCGCCGTAACCGAAATCGAAAAGCGCGTCCACCAGATTAAAACGCCGCTGAATCTTTCCATAATGGGTTGCGCCGTCAATGCGCTTGGCGAGGCAAAACACGCCGACGCGGCAATCGCCTTCGGCAAAAAAAACGGACTTGTGATCGTTCGCGGCGAAACGATCGGCAAATATCCCGAAAACGAACTTGTCGATCGCTTTATGCAAGAGGTCTATAAACTAGAAAAAGATTATAAATCAACGTAAATTTTCAACCATTTCAGCGGTTTTGGTTTGGATCTCGGTTTCTCTTTTGCGCCAACCCATTTTTTTGTTTATTTTTGAGCGATTCTTACGCGAAAAAACTATAATAACGCTAAACTATTAGCGACTATAGCTCGTTTTTGCAAAACGGCGTTGGCGCTAGAAAGGAAGTTTTGGCAAATGTCGATAATTGGATTACGCGATATCAGCCGCGAAGAGTTCAAGCTATTTCAGGATTACGTCTATAAAAACGTCGGAATCGCGCTTGCCGATCACAAAATAACGCTTGTTCAGGGTAGGCTCGCAAAACGGCTTCGCGCCTTAGGTCTTAATTCGTATAAAGAGTATTACGATTATATGATCGCCGATCATTCGGGCGAAGAGGAGTATCAGTTAATCAGCGCGATTAGCACCAACGTTACGCAATTTTTCCGCGAGGGATCGCAGTGGGATTTTTTAAACGACGAGTTGCCAAAGATTCTCGCAAGAAAACGCGAAAAGAAATTGCGAATATGGTCGGCGGCGTGTTCTAGCGGTGAAGAACCTTATTCGATCGCCATCTTTTTACATACGCATATCAACGATTTTTCTCAATGGGATATAAATATATTGGCGAGCGATATATCAAAACGAGTTTTAGCCAAAGCGAAAAACGGCGTTTATGAAGAGAAAGATATTCAAGGCGTGCCGCGCAATCTTTTAAACTCTTATTTTGCGATCGGAAAAAACGAAAGGGGAGAAAAAGAGTATGGCGTAACCGACCCGATTAAACGTATGATCACATTCAAAATGTTTAATCTAGTTTATGACAGCTTTCATTTTTTCGCCTCTAACTTTGATATTATTTTTTGCAGAAACGTGATGATCTATTTTGACGCGCAAACCCAACATCGGTTAATAAGCTCTTATCATAAAGTTTTAAACGAGAACGGTTTGCTTTTTGTGGGGCATAGCGAATCGCTCACTCGTAATAAAGAGGAGTTTAAGCTGATTAAACCCTCTATTTATATCAAAATATGAAAGGCAAAAAAATGGCGGAGATTTATAACCTAACCGATCAAGAGTTGATCGCCGAGCTAACGCGCCGACTCGATCAAAAAAACGCTTCAATCGAAGAGGTGGAGTTTATGACCAAAAAACTCCTATCTCTTAACGAAGCTACAAAAGACGCGGAATCGATTAAAGATCGGTTTATGTCGCTGATGAGAAGCGCGTTTTCAAACCCGATCAATTCGCTGTTGGATCTTGCCGACTCGTTAGAGGATAAAAGCGATCTAGATCGCTTTAGTTCTACCGTGAAAAAACTGTGCTTGGAGCTATCTCGCCTTGATTTTCATTTCAAGAATATATTAGCCGCCGCCGAGATTGAAGAGGGTAAAATCAAATGCGTTTATACCCCGATTGATTTTAACGCCGTTTTTCAGAGCGCGCTAAAAACGTTTTACCGCCTTATAGCCGAGAAAAATCTTCTTGTCGTATTAAAAAATAACGACGACCGCGATTTTATAAGCGACAAATATAAGATTTATATGATTTTATTAAATCTGATCTCTAACGCGTGCGAATACTCCTATCCAGATTCTAAAATTGCCGTAAGCCTTAAAAAACGCGAAAACTCTTACGAGATTATGGTAGAAGATTCCGGCGAAGGGATTGTAGCGTTATACGCCGCGCAAGTTTATACCAGATTTTCGCAGTTTGATAGCGGAAAAACTCGCGTTTATCCGGGTCTTGGCTTAGGGTTAAGCGTGGCGCGAGGATTTACGGAATCTCTTGACGGATCGATCGACTTTCAAAGCGAAGAGGGTTATACGGTCTTTCGCGTAACGCTTCCGCAGATCGGCGCTGTAAATTGCGCTAACTACCCGATAGAAGAGATCGCTTTTGACGATTTCAAAAAAGAGGCGCTGGAGTTATAGATTTTGGAGCGTATTTATAAGCGACATTTTATTCGCATAGGAGAGATATGCGTCGCCGAAGAACCTATGGAAATAGCCACGGTGCTTGGATCGTGCGTGGGCGTTTGTCTATTCGATCGAGAGTTAAAAATAGGCGGATTAAATCACTATCTCTTACCGCTTTGGAACGGCAACGGATTGCAAAGCCCAAAGTTTGGCAACATATCGATTCCAAAAATGATCAATCAAATGCTTGCCGTCGGCTGTAAAACGGATAATATGGAAGCGAAAGTTTTTGGCGGCGCGGATATAAATAAAACAAACTTGGAGCATATGATGATCGGTAAAAAAAACGTCTTGATCGCAAGGGAGTTGTTGGCGCAAAATCATATACCGATCGTCGCGGAAGATACGGGCGGAACGCGAGGCAGACGGATTGTTATAAGAAGCGATACAAATCGGGTATGGCTTCGCTACGCGGACGGCGAGGAAAAGGCAAAAATCGATGGCGGTTAATGTGCTAATATTTGAACGTAGCGAAAAATCGCATGGCGTAGCGGCGTTTGATATTCTGAAAAAAGCGCCCGATATCAATGTGATCGGCGTGGCTAAAGAGGTTTTGGAAAGCTACGATAAGGCGAACAAGCTAAATCCCGACGTAATCGTGATCGACGCGGAATCGCGCAAAACGGGCGGGGCGTATTTTTTGCAACAGTTTGCGCGGCGAAAGCGTTCGCCGATCGTCTTTTTTACGCCGCTTCAAAAGGGTGAATCTCCCGCCGTTTTGGAGGCTTTGGAAATAGGCGCGATCGATTTCGCAATCAAACCGCGAGCGCCCAATTCAAGCGTTGAAAAAGAGCTGATCGACAAAGTTTTGGCGGCGGCAAAAGCCAAAATCCGTCCATCTTCAGACGCTGATCGCGTCAAAACGACGGCAAAGGTTTTTAGCGCCGAAAAGACAAAAAAGGTGATCGCGATCGGCGCGAGCACGGGCGGCACGGAAGCGTTAAAAGAGGCGCTGATACGAATGCCAGAAAACGTGCCGGGTATTGTGATCGTCCAGCATATGCCCGCGGCTTTTACGAAACCTTTTGCGCAACGACTCGATTCGCTGTGCGCTATAAACGTCAAAGAGGCGGAAGACGGCGACGAAGCCTTGACGAATTTGGCGTTAATCGCGCCGGGTAATCGCCATATGGTTTTGCGTAAAAGCGCGTCGAAATACTACGTCGAGATCATAAGCGGCGATAAGGTTTCGGGTCATCGCCCAAGCGTCGATGTGCTGTTTAACTCCGTCGCAGAGTGCGCGGGAGCGAACGCCGTCGGCGCGATTTTGACGGGAATGGGCGGCGACGGCGCGCGCGGACTGCTAAAAATGCGCAAAGCGGGCGCAAAAACAGTCGCGCAGGACGAAAAAACGTGCGTCGTTTTCGGTATGCCAAAGGTGGCGATCGAGCTTGGCGGAGTAGACAAGATCGTGCCGTTAGAGATGGTGGCGTCCGCCGTGATGCAATTTGTCGCGGAGATTGGCGTTTAAGGCGATCGCCTTTGGTTAGTCCGTCGCTTTGTCGTTCGTAAAACGCGACTTTTTAGCGTTTATTAAGAGGCAATAGACTAAAATCCGCCTTTCGTTTTCGTTTTTTTACGTTGCGGCAAGCAAAAAGCGCGTATTTCAAAGTGGCAGGGTAGCTCAGGCGGTTAGAGCGTAGGATTCATAACCCTAAGGTCAGGGGTTCGATTCCCCTCTCTGCTACCACTCGACAGTCCTTATCCCCGCCGCGCCTCTTTTCGCTCTTGCGCGCCATTTTTATCCTTAAGCGTAAATAAAGCGCTTTACAACGAAAAATCCGTAACGCTTGCGACCGCGATCGTCGGCTAATTAGCTTTTTGGCAAGATAGGCGCAACTAAAAGAACGAGAAAGAGCGATGGAACGAAAACGCTTTGAGATTGTCGGCGTCGTTCAGGGGGTAGGTTTTCGCCCTTTTGTCTATCGGTTGGCAAACGAACTTAAACTAAGCGGCAAAGTCTATAACGACGGTTTTGGCGTTGCGATCGAGGCGCAGGGCGATAGCGGGGCGATCGCCGAGTTTCAAGCGCGACTAACGAGCCAAAAGCCCGCCGCCGCCGTTATTTCGCGTATCGATAGCTTCGCGATCGAAGCGCGAAACGAGGCGAACGCGCTCTTTACAATCGATCCGAGCGCCAAAAGCGACGTAATCAAAGCGCATATTCCGCCCGATACCGCGATATGCGCCGAATGTGAAAAGGAGCTTTTTGATCCCTCTGATCGCCGTTTTTTGCATCCGTTTATCTCGTGTTCGCACTGCGGCGCGAGATATACGATCATCTCCTCTCTGCCTTACGATCGCCCTTTGACCTCTATGCGATCTTTCGTTATGTGCGAAAAGTGTCGAAGCGAGTACGAAAATCCGCTCGATCGTCGCTTTCACGCGCAACCAATCGCCTGCAACGAGTGCGGATCGGTTTTGACGCTCTTAAACGCGGCGGGTAAAGCGATCGCGCAAAACCGAGAGGCGATCGAAAAAACCGCGGAGGCGATCGAAAACGGCGCGATCGTCGCAATCAAAGCGCTAGGCGGCTATCAGCTATGTTTAGACGCTAAGAACGACGAGGCGATCGGGCGCTTACGCGAACGCAAAAAAAGAGCGTTAAAACCTTTGGCGGTTTTATTTCCTTCGATCGAAGAGGTCGAGCGGCGGGCGATCGTAACCGATACGGATCGCGAATTGTTATCGTCCAAACGCCGACCAATCGTTTTGATGAAAAAGGGCGAAGGTTACGATCTTAGCCCGCTTGTAGCGCCAAAGATCGATCGTATCGGCGCTATGCTTCCTAGCTCGCCAATTCAATATCTGTTTTTGAAAAGATTGAACCGCGCGCTGATCTCCACCAGCGCGAATATATCCGAATCGCCTATTATCATCGACGAGAAAACGCTTTTTACCTCTTTGGGCGGCGTTTTTGATTTTGCGCTAACTCATAACCGCGAAATTATCAACGCCTGCGACGATAGCGTGGCGCAGACGATCGAAAATCAGACGGTAATGATTCGCCGCGCAAGAGGTTTCGCGCCCGAAGTTTGCGTTTTGTCGCGCAAGCTGCCCGCGAGCGCCCTTGCGCTAGGCGCGGAACAAAAAAGCGCGATCGCGATCGGATTTGACAAAAACGCGGTTGTTAGCCCGCATATTGGCGATCTTTTTAACATCGAGGCGCAAGAGTATTTTGAGCGCGCCGTCGCGACGCTAAAGCGGCTCTATCGTTTCGAGCCGCAAAAAATTATCTGCGATCGTCACCCGCGCTACTTTACGACGGAGTTTGCCAAAGCGCAAAACCTGCCGATCGTTCAGGTGTGGCATCACCACGCTCACGCGCTCGCGGTTATGGCGGAATACGGGATAAGCTCCGACGTTCTTGCGATCGCGTGGGACGGATCGGGCTACGGCGCGGACGGAACGATATGGGGCGGAGAGTTTTTGATCGCCTCTTATTTTGATTTTACGCGCATAGCGCATATCAAGCCTTTTGCCCTGATCGGCGGCGAAGCGGCTATCAAAGAGCCGAAGCGAATCGCCGCGTCGCTTCTTTAC
The DNA here is from genome assembly GCA_031275395.1 of Helicobacteraceae bacterium. GTDB lineage: Bacteria > Campylobacterota > Campylobacteria > Campylobacterales > SZUA-545 > JAIRNH01. The sequence goes on from JAISOU010000080.1 coordinate 31,273, forward strand.
GAAGCTAAAATCGACGGCGCTATGATCGATCGCAACTACGAAATAATGCTTAAAAAACGGCTTAATTCGCCATTGACAAGCTCTATCGGCAGGCTATTTGATGGCGTAGCGTATCTTGCGGGCGTTCAAACCGAATACGGATTTGACGGACAGAGCGGACTTATGATCGAGACGCTCTACGACGAAAATGAAACGCGAAGCTATCCGTTCGAGATTGAAAACGGCGCGATCGACTGCTCGCCTATGATTAAAGCGATAGCGGCGGGCGCGAACGCCCAAGAGATCGCCAGTCGATTTTTGAATACGCTTTGCGAAGCGGCGGTTATAATCGCAAATAGCATCGATCTGCCGATTGTTCTTTGCGGAGGCGTATTTCAAAACAAAACGCTCGCCAATATGCTTCTTAAAAAACTACGCGCAAACGGCAAAAAAGTTTATCTGCCCGAAAAGTTTCCGCCTAACGACGGCGCGATCGCGCTAGGACAACTTGCCTACGCGAAAGAGTAACGTTTGCCTACGATTGCGGCGTTATAAAATTGTCGCCTTCCGCGCTTTTGCGATCTCGCCTAGCCATTCGGCGAACAATAAGCGATCGCGGACGTAAGCGCCTTGAAAGGCTTGCCGCGCCGCGTTTATAATTAGCGTTAGGCTCAAGACAAAATGATAGCTTTTTATCTAAGCTTTTGCGCCGTCCGATTGCGCCGCCGGTTTTTGTTTCTTATTATCGTGGCTTGCTTTGCCCTCTTCGGCTACCGATCCTAAAAACTCCGGTAGATCAAGCCCCGCTTGTTTAGCTACTTCGTGAAGCGGCGGCAGGGTTTTGATTAGATTTTTCATAAAGTTGGCGGTAGAGCTTTTACCGTCGCCCCCGCCTTCCCAAACGGTAACTTTATCTATCTTGATATTTCTGATCGCTTCGGTTTGCATCTTAACGATCTCTTCAAGTTTTTCAACCAAAAGCAATGTCGTAGCCGTTTTGCCGTCGCCATTTGCCGCTTTGATCATATTTTGATAACCTTGCGCTTTAGCGTCTAATACTTTTTTCACGCCTTCTGCTTCCGCAGTTTTAACAAGTATGATCGCTTTGGCTTCGCCTTCGGCTAAGAGCCGTTGTTGCTCCGCCTGCGCCGCCGCGTCAATCTCGATTTTACGCTTTTCGATCTCCTTGGGGACGACCTCTTCCGCTTCTAACCGACGTTGTTCGGCAAAGGCTTTCGCTTTTTGGATTTCAGCTTCCGCCTCTTGTTGCGCCACTTCGCCCCGTTTTGCCGCTTCCGCTTCGCGCTCTAAAAGAGTCGCGGTCGATTTAGCTATTTCGGCTTTGGAGGCGTTTTCTCCCTCTACCGCTCTTGCGTTGAAATCGGCGATCTGAATACGTTGTTCTTTATCGTACTCCGCGACCTGAACTTGCTGTTCTTTATTAAGCTCGGCTACGCGCACCTCTTGCTCTTTATTATACTGCGCGATCTGAACCTCTTGCTCTTTGTTATATTCGGCGACCTTAACCTGTTGCTCTTTATTATATTCCGCTACGCGCACTTGTTCGTCTTTAGCGTATTGTGCGACTTGGATATGTTGATCTTTGCGCGCTTCGGCTTCTCCTACCGCGCCTTTTCTATCCTGTTCGGCTACGTCGACTTTAGCTTGGTTAATAGCGGTTGAAGCCGCCTTTTTACCGATACTCTCTATGTATCCCGATTCGTCGGTAATATCGGTAACATTAACGTTAATTAGACATAGTCCGATCTTATCAAGCTCCGTACCTACGTTTTTTCTAATCTCTTGTAGAAATCTCTCTCTGTCCTGATTGATCTGCTCGATTGTTAAAGAGGCGACGGTCAAACGTAACTGCCCGATAATGATCTCCGTCGCCATCGATTCAATATCGTTTCTCGTAAGCCCTAGTAGCCTAACCGCCGCAGAGTTCATACTTTCGTCTTCCGTGGCGATCGCTACGGTAAAAGCGCTAGGTACATTGACCCTGATATTTTGCATATAGACAGCGCGCCCTTAAGCGGTATGTTGATCGTCAGCGGCGTTAGATCGAGGTATTGGTAATCCTGAATTAAAGGCCACACAAAAGCGCCGCCGCCGTGCAAACAATTCGCCGATTTGCCGCCGCCTACCTTCCCATAAACGACCAAAATCTGGTTTGACGCGCAACGTCTATATCTGCTGGCTAAAAAAATGATTAGCACAAAAATAAAAACGACGCTAAGAAGCGCGCCGATTAACGCAAAATTGGCGTCCTCCGAGAGAAAAGGCAACATTGTTTTTCCTATTGTTGAGATCTAAGCGCCCGAACTTCGAGCGTGTTGGAGTCGATCGCCTTGACAATCGAAACTTTTTCAAAAGACTCGATTCCGTTTTCGTTTTCGCAGATCGCGTCAAACTCGCGGTTCGCGCCGTTAAACGTAAAGATCACTCTGCCTACGCCCTTTGGCGGTATTCGCATATAGACTTCGCCGTTTTGCCCAACCGCTTGGTTAATATCGAAAACCGCGCCGCCGCTTCTGAGTTTTAGCGCGTAATGAAAAATTGCGACGGTGATAGCCATCATCGCAAAACCCGCTATGGCCGCTACTAGCGTCGCAAGCGGTATCGAAAGCCCAAACTATTCTCCGGTTGCGAGTCCCGCCCAACCAAACATAGCGATAAATCCCGCAATGGAGTTTAAGGTTAGCAACTTAAACGCGCCTTCCGTAGCGACTAACTCGTCGGACATATCGTCCCCGAAACCGCCTACGATCGATAGCGCTACTCTAAGAATAAAAAAGAGCGTCCCCGCGAGCGCCGCGATCCAAAAAACGTTCATTTTGGCAACCTCCCTGCAATTACCGCGAATTATACTTGAAACTCTATTTTGCTTTTTAATAGCTTAAAGCGCTTGGGATTGAAGCTTCATTAGAACCTCTCGCTCGGCGGCAAAAATAACGGTAAATGTGGTATAGTATAATTTGCGTCCAAACGAAATAAACGACAAGCTTTGATGAAAAAGAATAAATTAGTCGCCCCCGTTTTGAAGTGGGCGGGCGGAAAAAGACAACTATTAGGCGCGGTACGCCCGCTACTTCCCAAAGAGATAACGACATACTGCGAACCTTTCGGCGGCGGCGCGCTACTTTTTCAACTACAGCCCGCAACCGCTTTTATAAACGATATAAACGCCGAATTGATAAACGTTTATCAAGCGATTAAAGACGATGTTGAAGGGCTTATTAACGCGTTGCGGAAGTTTAAGAACGAAGAGGATATGTTCTATTCCGTAAGGGATTGGGACAGAAACAAAAAGCAATACGCTTCGTTATCCTATATTGAAAAAGCGGCTCGTATATTGTATTTGAATAAAACCTGCTATAACGGTCTATTCCGCGTCAATAGCGCGGGGGAGTTTAATACCCCCTTTGGAAATTATCGCAATCCAAATATCGTAAACGCTCCGACGCTTCGGGCGGTTAGCGCGTACTTTAATTCCGCTGACGTTAGATTAACCTCTGTCGATTACGCGAAAGTCCTTAAATCTTTGCCAAAAAATACGTTTGTCTATCTTGACCCGCCGTATGGTCCCGTTTCGGATACCTCTAGTTTTACGGGTTATTCAAAAGGCGGTTTTACTCGCGACGATCAAATCAGGCTTCGCAAATGTTGCGACGAATTGGATTCAAAGGGTCTGAAGTTTATGCTGTCTAATTCCGCGACGGATTTTATCAAGGAGCAGTACGCCGCTTATCATATCGCTATAGCGCGGGCAAAAAGGGCGATCAACTCTAATTGCGCCAAACGCGGGGAAATTGACGAGGTAACGGTTAGAAATTATCAGTAACTCGCGTTTTGCAGGGCTTAACTTAATGAGGATTGATATAAATCCGCATTTAGCCTGAACTTGAAATTAGACAAGGAGCTAGGTTATGCCAACACTATAATCAGCCAAATGTAAGCGAAATATTAGATCGCGCAAAGGCGGCATTGGGTAATGAAAACTATCAAGAAGCCATAAGGCTATACGGTGAAGCGCTTAAACTCGATCCAAACGAT
>JAISOU010000081.1 GCA_031275395.1 Helicobacteraceae bacterium
CGCCCTCTTCGGCTACAATGCAACGCAAAAGCGTCGTATAGGTCAAAATCCCGTAAGCGTCGTGTTCATGGCGCTTTTCCATAATAAGCGCTTTAACCTTGTGCTTATTCATAAGCGTCATAGCCTCGCGCAGGGTTGCAAACGGCGAAACCAATACCACGTCGCGCATCATAATATCTTTAACTAGAAGGCTAGTTTCCTTCATAACTCGTCCTTTATACGTTGTTCAAAACGTTGTATTTGCATAGGGTCAATGCCCGCTATATGTTCTAGCGGCAGGGTAAAAACCACTCCGTTGGAGTGCTTGCTAAGTTCGAGATCTTTCGCTAAGCGCTTCAAAACCGCTACCGATAGTTTGCGCTCCAACACAAATACTAGCACCGATTGGCTTCCCTCGTGCGTAAGACCGAAAAAAATCTTTTTTTCAATCGCTCCTATGCCTCGCGCGGAAAGTATCGTAACGCCCTCCGCGCCCGCGTCTTTGGCGATTTTGATCGCCATTTCTTCTAATTCGTCGGCTAATATAGCCACTAACGCGGAAAATTTCATTCAACCTCCTTTATTCGGTTTGTTTTCCATTCCGCCGCCAACGCGTAACACATTACGGCGATCGCGGGGCAAAACGACGCGAAAATAAGCAATCCAAAGCCGTCCAATAGGGCGCTCCTGCCCTCTATATTGCTCGCCAAACCAATTCCAAGCGCGGCGATCATAGGCACGCTGATCACGCTGGAAGCCACGCCGCCCATATCAAACGCGAGCGACACGATATAGCGCGGCGCGAACAGCGACAAAACTTGCGCGATCGCAAAGCCGACGATCACAAACAGCCGCATAGAATCTCCCGATAGGATTCGGTGCGCGCCGATCGCAATTCCGACCGCTACGCCAAGCGCGACCATAAGGCGAATAATACTAGCTTTTATCCGTCCTTTGGCGGCGGTTTCGGCTTGTTTGCCTACGGCGATTAGCGCCGGCTCCGCCATAGTCGCGGTAAATCCAAGCGCCAAAGCGAACAGATAGACAAAAAAATGGCTACGTCCATCTTCGATAAGTTGGTTTGCCATTGCCGTTCCGATCGGGAAAAGTCCAAGTTTCAAGCCTACCACAAAAGCGTAAAGCCCGCAAATGACCATTAAAAATCCGCCCGCGACGTGGTGCGCTCTGGCAAGCGGGCGGCGCAAAATCGCAAACTGGAAAAACAGAACGACCGCGATAATCGGCAACACGTCCCTAAACATAGCGAGCAGTTCAAAAACCGCCATAGTCAGCGCGAAAGAGGAGATCTCGTCTTCGCTTACGACCTGCGCCGCCGCGCTTATCGTTTCGACCGCGATCGCTTCGCCGCCGCTATAAACGACAATCCCATAAAACAGAAGGCTGATCGTGGGCGCGAGCAGAGCCATAGCCACAAGCCCAAAGCCGTCGATCAGCGCGTCGCGCCCTTTGATCGACCCCGCAAGCCCCATTCCAAACGAGGCGATCAGCGGGACGGACACGACGTTGGTCGTTACCGCGCCGCTATCGTAAGCCAAACCCAAAACCTCGTCGGGCGCGAAAAAACTAACGAACGCGATAATCGCGTAGCCCGCCGACATATACCAAATGATATTATGACCGAGCGCTATACGCAAAACGCCCAACATCATAACCAGCCCGATAGCGATCGCGACTACGACGCGCAGAACGAAAGCGTCGATCCTGCCGCTACTAATCTCTTGCGCTTGCTCCGCCACCGCGATCAACGCGGGTTCGGCGATTACGACGGCAAACCCCAAACAAAATCCGAATGAAAGCAGTAAAAACAGATTGCCCTTGCGCGTTAATTCGTCCGAAAGATTTGCGCCGATCGGAAAAACGCCAAGCTCCAACCCTTGTAATAAAAGCGCGATTCCAATCACCACGATCGTCATACCGATCGCTATGGAACTTACGTTCTCAAGAGGCGTTCCAAAAACGACGATCTGAAAAAATACGATCACGCCTATAATTGGAAGCAGGCTTTTGCCCGCGTTGAAAAGTAATATAAAAAACTCGCGCATAGTAAGAGTTTAGCAAAACAAAACAAAAACTTTGCGGGCGATCTGTGCGATCCTTTTTGCGCGCTTGCGTCAATACGGGCAAGCGGATATATGATTTTAATTCAAACGGCGCGGTTTCAACGTCAAAACGATCGGTAAAGAGATACTTAAAAAGCGTTTAAGAGCGTTCAAACGCCAAAAATCGCTTCAACGTTTCAGCGCGGTTGCGACGCTTGAGCCAATATCGGCGGGAGATTTAACGACGAGAACGCCCGCATTTTCAAGCGCGTCCATCTTTTCTTGCGCCGTTCCCGCGCCGCCGGATACGATCGCGCCCGCGTGTCCCATTCGTTTGCCTTTCGGCGCGCTCTGCCCCGCGATAAAAGCGATTACGGGCTTTTTCACGCGCTCTTTGATATAACGCGCCGCCTGTATCTCCAGATCGCCGCCGATCTCGCCAATCAGGGCGATCGCTTCGGTTTCGCCGTCGTTTTCAAAAAGCTCTAGCAGATCGATATAGCTAAGCCCGATAATCGGATCGCCGCCGATTCCTACCGCCGTCGAAACGCCGTAGCCCGATTGCGCTATCTGATTTGCCGCCTCGTATGTCAGCGTCCCCGATTTGGATATTAGCCCCACTGTTCCGCGTTTGAAAACGTCGGCGGGCATAATGCCGATTTTCGCCTCGTTGGGCGTGATAATACCCGGGCAGTTTGGACCTATTAGCTTCGCGCCCTTTTTAACGACGTAGGCTTTGGCTTTAACCATATCGCTAACGGGGATTCCCTCCGTGATCGCCACGATCAGCTTAATTCCCGCTTCCGCCGCTTCCATAATCGAATCCGCCGCAAACGCGGGCGGCACGAAAACCAAGCTAGTATCCGCGCCCGTTTCTCTCGCGGCTTGTCTAACCGTATTAAAAACGGGGCGATCAAGATGAGTAGAGCCGCTTTTATGCGGCGTAACTCCGCCCGCGATCCGCGTTCCGTAAGCGATACACTGCTCGGCGTGAAAACTGCCTTCTTTACCCGTAAATCCCTGCACGATTACTTTAGTATTTTTATTAACCAAAATCGACATATTATTTCGCCTTTTTTTGCGACGCGCCAACCGCTAATTTTGCGCCTTCTGAAAAAGTATCCGCCGCGATAATATTTTGCATATTCGCGCCTCGTAAAATCTCTTTGGCAAGCTCGGCGTTTGTACCGTCTAGCCGCGCTACGACTGGGATTTTCACGCCTACGCGCTTTGCCGCTTCCAAAATACCGTTTGCCACGCGATCACACCGCACAATTCCGCCAAAAATATTGACGAATATCGCTTTGACGCTCTGATCGCGCAGGATAATCTCAAATCCTTTGGCGACCGTTTCCGCCGAAGCGCCGCCGCCCACGTCAAGAAAGTTCGCGGGAAAGGCGCCTTCGCGCTTGATAATATCCATCGTCGCCATCGCTAATCCCGCGCCATTTACCATACAACCCACGTCGCCGTCTAATTTCACATAGCTTAGATTGTATTTAGCCGCTTCGGTTTCGCTCGCCTCTTCCTCGTCTAAATCGCGCAGAGCCTCTATATCCGTATGCCGAAATAACGCGTTGTCGTCAAAGCCCATTTTTGCGTCTAACGCGATAAACTTGCCCTCGCTAGTCAATACCAACGGGTTGATCTCGACTAGATTCGCGTCGTTTTGCGTATAACACAGATAGAGCGCCGAAGCAAAGCGAACAAAATCGGCGCTTTGCTCTTTGTTTAGCCCTAACGCGAAGGCGAGATTGCGCCCGTGAAAACTCTGAAAACCGATTAACGGATCAATGGCGATTTTAGCGATCCTTTCGGGCGTTTTTTGCGCGATCTCCTCGATCTCGATACCGCCTTCCGCCGACGCTATAAAAACGGGCGATTCCAACGCTCGATCAAGCGCGATCGCTAGATAAAACTCTCTTTGGATATTCGCGCCGCTTTCGATATAAAGCCGTTTAACGACTTTGCCCGCCGCGCCCGTCTGGTGCGTTACAAGCCGCGTTCCTATCATCTCGTTCGCGATCTTTTCGACCTCGTCAAGCGATCGCGCTAGTTTTACGCCGCCCGCTTTGCCGCGCCCGCCCGCGTGGATTTGCGCTTTTACTACCCACAGATCGCCGCCGATACTCTGCGCTACTGATCGCGCTTCGTTAGAGGTTCGCGCCTCTCCGCCGTTTAATACCGCCGCGCCGTAACGCCGCAATATCTCTTTTGCCTGAAACTCGTGTATATTCAAAACTGCCCCTCGCGATAGCGAAATTGTCGGTAATTATATATCGTTTTAACTTACAATTTATTCCGAATTATATTTTGTGTTCAATCACTTCCAATAAAGGTTCGATAAACATGCGTTCTTCGTCTGTTAAGTCGCCGCTCGCTAAAGATTTTGCGCGTTTTGTCGTTTTTTTTAGATCTATATAAGCTTCTGCAAGCGTACTATTAAAAGCATACGATTCTTTCTCATATCCTGGCTTTTCACAGAGGAATAATTTAATAATTTTAAGAAAATCATCTTTAGAATTAAACATAATTTTTTTCATTTCGCTAGAGATAGAATCGGTAATCTTATATTTCACAAACTCGCTTAAAATGTAATTATTTATGTTACCGCCATATTGTATTGACTCCTCTAGCGTAACATTTTTTAACTCGGCGATAAAGCTATTTAGCGTTTCGCCTGAAAGTTCAAGTTTCATTCGTTCTCGATAATAAATCGATAACCATAAGCGAATTAATACAGGTATTCTGCTTTCTTGACATATTTTTTCGAGATTTTCGTTCTTATTTTTAATAATTTTTGTAAGAAATTGTATCCATTGTTTCCATAGTTCGCCGGTTTTATCGAAAGTTAAATTAGTATGCAGGATAGCGGAATTAATCATATCGTTATCCGAAAAAGAGTTTATCTCATTATGTTGCTCTAATATAAAATAAAAGTTAGAAACGACGCTTTCAAAAGGGATGTGATCATTCGCGATAGAGTTAATAGAGTTAATGGTATTTTCAAAATTAACAATATTGCCGCTAAACATTGCGGACTTCAGGTTATTATACTCGTCATCGCTAATTAAAGGTTGCAGAAACTGAAAATATCCATTGTGCCTATCAATACTTGCAATCTTGTTTAACTTCTCATCATGGGGTACTGAATATGGATTATCAAAAGCGGGAAACATAATGGAAACAAGATCAAGATATTCCTTATATTCTCCTTCCCCGAACTCCCTATCAATGATCTTATTATATTCGTCGTCCTCTGGTTCCCCTGGTATATCTTTGCTGTACGGTAGCAGAATAGTATAAAAATATTTGTTTGGCTCATTCTTTATTGAATAGTATAGTTTTATATTGCATATCCTAATAATGGTTAAAGCGATATAATCTACTATATTGACATTAGACTTTATTTGCGGATATTCAAAACTAATTATATCCTCTATTTTCTTTAACGCTCTTAGCGTCTTAACGTGCCGAGCGAAACTCATTTGAAAAGCCATTTGACAATTTCCATCTCGATCTCCATCGTGATAAAGAAGATAATCCGTCTTTGGTATTCTATCTTTAATCTCCTCCAAGAAATCATTGAACCGATCAAAAATATAAGAAGGGCTAGGAGCGGGAACCGTAACGGCATACTGAATAATTTTATCAAGATATTTTTCGCCGTTTTCGCTTTTGTAGTTTTCTAACGATTTCGCTACAATCCGCTTGTCGTAGAGTAAAATATATACTATATTCTTAAAATCGGCAATGCCTTTAACCAATCGGAAGACAGCCTCTGTTTCCTCGTCCGTCAGTCGATCTATATCGTCTATAACAATAATAATTTTTCGTAGCATTTTCGAAAGAAATTCATTAACTTTCTTTTTTTGATCAAATAACGTGTCTTCATTATCTTTTTTTGTAAAGTCCCACTTTAGGTTGGCTCTATAAATATTTACGCTGAACGAACTAGGGATTAAGCGCTTTGCAAATTTCGTAATAATCTTAAGCCACTCCTTACGATTTTTTTTCCCATAATCAGATTGTAAAATGTAATCGTTAAGTTCTGAAAAGAAATATCCAAATAGGTTTTCCACTCCAATAACCAGCCAAGGATTAAAACGGAAAATTATTGCTTTTTCCTCGTTCGGATTTTTTTTATCAATTTGCTCGACAACCAGATTTAACAAACTTGTTTTACCGCTTCCCCACTCTCCTTCAACGCCAATGACGAACGGGCGATTTTCTGTATCTAACTCTAGAATTGAAGCGGCAAGTTTTTCGGCAATTCTTCCAAAGCCCAATACGTCGTCGTCTGATTTTTCTATTGGCGCGTCGTTGTTGTTCATCGTTAATTCTTTGGCGCGATCATATTTTTCGCGACTACCGTTTTATCAAACTCTTCGGCGCTAATCAATCCCGAGGCGATCGCCGCTTCGCGTAAGCTTAAGCCCTCTTTGTGGGCTTTTTTGGCGATCGCCGCGGCGTTTTCATAGCCGATCGCGGGGGTAAGAGCGGTAACCAACATCAGCGAGCTATTCACGTAGCGCTCGATCGTCTTTTGATTTGCCTTGATTCCAACCGCGCAATGTTGATTAAAGCTATTAGCCGCGTCGCCAAGTAGCCTAACCGACTGCAAAAAATTGTAGATAATCACGGGCTTAAAAACGTTAAGCTCAAAAGCGCCCTGACTTGCCGCAAACCCGATCGCCGCGTCGGCGCCCATCACCTGAACGGCGACCATCGTCAGCGCTTCGGCTTGCGTGGGATTAACCTTGCCGGGCATAATCGAGCTCCCCGGCTCGTTCTCCGGAATAGTTAATTCGCCCAAACCGCAACGAGGACCGGACGCGAGAAGGCGAATATCGTTAGCGATCTTCATCAGATTACCCGCAAGGGCTTTGATCGCGCCATGCAAATTCGCAAGCGCGTCGTGGCTCGTTAGCGCGTGAAACTTATTTAGCGCGGGGATAAAACGTTCGTTTAACGCCTCGTTTAACTCGTCGCAAACCGCTTGTGAAAACTCTGCGGGCGCGTTCAAACCCGTGCCGACGGCAGTCGCGCCGATCGCGAGATTTCGCGCAAACTCAAGCGCGCTTTTGATTAGCGCCGCGCCGTTTTCCAAAGCCGCCGCGTAACCCGAAAACTCCTGCCCAAGCGTTAGCGGCGTAGCGTCTTGTAGGTGCGTCCGCCCGATTTTGACGATCGGCGCAAACTCTTTAGATTTTCGCTCTAGCGTTTGGCGCAACGCGTCGATTGCGGGCAAAAGAAAACGCTCTACTTCCAAAACCGCCGAAATGTGCATAGCGCTTGGAAACGTATCGTTGGAGCTTTGACTCATATTTATATGATCGTTCGGACTAAGTTTTTCGCCTAATTTTTTACCCGCTATAAAAGCGATTGCCTCGTTTAGATTCATATTGGTTTGCGTGCCGCTTCCCGTCTGCCAAACGCTTAACGGAAACTCGTCGTCGTATTTACCAGATAATATCTCGTCGCACGCAAAGACGATCGCTTTACTCATATCCGCTTTCATCTTGCCAAGCCGCGCGTTTGCGATCGCCGCCGCTTTTTTCAAATGAGCGAAAGCTATAATCAGCGGTTTTGGCATTTTCTCTTCGCCGATTTTGAAAAAATCCAGGCTTCTTTGCGTCTGCGCCCCCCAAAGGCGATCGGCGCGAACTTTTATCTCGCCCATCGTATCTTTTTCAACGCGGTAATCCATTAAGCCCCTTTTACTCGTAAAACTTTTTTTCTTTTAACTTATCGACAAGCTTTTTTACGGAGGATACGGAGCGTTCAAACTCGGCTTTTTCTTCGTCGTTTAGCGTTACTTCTATTATCTTTTCCACGCCGTTTGCGCCAAGCACGATCGGCGCGCCTGTTACGACGTTGTTATATCCGTATTCTCCATCTAGCCTCACGGCGCACGGATATATCTGTTTGCTATCGCGCAAAATCGCCTCGCACATCATAGTCGTAGCGATCGCCGGAGCGTAGTACGCCGATCCGCTTTGCAGATAGCCTACGATCTCCGCGCCCGCGTTTTTGGTGCGCTTTACAATTAAATCGATCTCGTCTTGGCTTAGCAAATCGGTGATCGGCACGCCCGCCACAGTCGAATAGCGGTGAAGCGGAACCATATTATCGCCGTGTCCGCCCAATACGGTAGCGCGAATCTGCCCCGATCCGTAACCCAATTTTTCATAGATAAAACTCGCCATTCTGCCCGAATCCAAAAGCCCCGCCATACCGATCACGCGCCGCCGATCAAATCCCGTCTCGCTCAGCGCGACGTAAGTCATAGCGTCAAGCGGATTGGTGATAACGATCACAAACGAATTAGCGCAAATCTCTTTGATCTGCTTTGAAATACTGCGAACGGTTTCGGCGTTGATCAACAAAAGATCGTCGCGGCTCATACCGGGCTTTCGCGCCGCGCCCGCCGCTATAATGACAATATCGCTATCGGCTAGATCGTCGTAACCGCTTGCGACGCGCACGATCGTATGCTCTCGAATCACGGCGGCGGCTTGCGACATATCCAGCGCCTTGCCCCAAGCGACGTCCGTTTTAGAATCCAACAAAATAATTTCATGAACAAAGCCCTGCAACGCAAGCGAATACGCGACGGTAGAACCTACCGCGCCCGCCCCGATAATCGATACTCTTTTGCCGCGCATAACCGCTTATTCCTCGCTAATTTAAGTTTAACTAAAGATCAATTATGCCATACATTGCCCAAATCCCCCTTTCGCCCGCCCGCCCGCTTTTCTTAAAAAGAGTTTGTCGGCGCGAAAAGACGAAGTTTGATAGGTTTTCTGATATTTTACGTTGATTTTTTGCCGATATAAAGGAACGACTATGCAAAAAGAACAGAGTTACGAAGCTAAAATCGAAGCCGCCAAGACGATTTTGACGGAGCTAAACAAAAGCGATCTGCCGCTAGATAAAGCGACCGCGCTTTTCAAAGAGGCGAAGAAACTTCTGGACGAGGCGGCTAAAATGCTTGAAAGCGCGAAACTGGAGTATGAAGAGAAACAAAACGTTTAACGTCGCGGTTTTGCAAACCGACGCGCTGGCAATCGACTCGGCGCGGCTGGATTATCTGCTTGCGCAGGCAAAAAGTAGAGGTTCGCGCATAGCGGTTTTGCCCGAATATGTTTGTAATTCTTTTTTTAAGGAGCTTGCGAAGTCGCCGGTCGCCGTTATTAAAAAAGAGGGCGCGGAGGCCTACGAAAATCTAGCCAAACTTGCAAAGCAGTATCAGATGACGATTATCGCGCCGATCGTACGCGTAATCGGGAACAAACCGTTTAAGAGTGTTTATCGCTTCGCGCCCGATCGCGTATGGCGCTTTGATCAGCGCATTTTGATCGACTATTCTCATTGGAACGAAGCGGCTTTTTTCGCAAACAATCGCGCCGTTTTGAAACCGCCCACGATTTTTACATATCAAGGTTTTCGTATCTGTTTGCTTTTTGGTTTTGAACTACATTCCGATCTTTTTTGGCATCAAATTATTAAGAAAAAAGCGGACGTTGTAATAGCCGTTTCCGTATGCGCCTTTGAATCGTTCGCTCGCTGGCAGACATTATGCAAAACGCGCTCTTTTATCGGCGGTTGTTATCTGATCCGCGCAAATAGAGTCGGCGAGTATTTAGAAAAGCGCCTAAACTGGACGTTTTACGGCAATTCGCTATATTGTAATCCGTTTGGAGAGATCGAAAACTCTTTAGAGGATCGCGAAGGTATTTTGGTCGCCTCGTGCGAACATTCGGCAATCCGCGAAGCGCGCCAAGCGTTTGGCTTTGGCAGAATAGCGCGAAACCTCAAACTTTTAACGCGATAACGCTTTTTTATTCAAAAATCTTTAGCGGTAGCATAAGAGCGCGTTTGAATACGTTTGCGGGATAAAAAATAACCTCGTCTACAAGGTTGCTTTCCACTTTTGGATCGTCGATTGTCCCGCTAATATGCAAAATGTTTTCAATCTTTTTGTTATCGCCCAATAATAAATAGCCTATGATTGGGATTTTTGAAAAAAGCGAGCTAAGGGATTTTACGCTTTGAACCGCGGCGTAAATATCGACCTCTCCGCTACTTAGTTTCACGCTTCCTTGCGCCAAAATATCGGCGTTTATTCCCACAATACGAATAAGGTTAAAATAAAGAACGTCGTTGGAATAATAAACTTCTATTGCCCCTTCTTGTATCTTAAAACCTTTAGAGGTAAAACCGGGCGATCGAAACTGCGCTAAAGACGGTAGCGTGTTGATTAGCGCTATGACGTTTGTAAATAATTTCGCTTCCTCGATCGTAGCGTTTTTTATGCGGATTACGCCATAAACGTCTTTGCTGTTCAAACTTGCGTGTCCGCTAAAATCCCAACTTCCGCCGCTCATCTTAACGCCGCTTAATTCGCGCACCCAATCGGTACCTATTTTTTCGCCGCGAAAGGTTATGTCGCTACGATCGCGATTGATCGTTATAGCGGAGTTTCGCTCTTTGATCTGCCCCTCGAAACGTTCGCCCTCTTGATAGAATGAAAACCAATCGCTTTTAAGCAGTTTGTTTTTGAAACGAACCCCGCTTTTATCGCCGAAAACAAATATCCGCCGACTTTCGTCGCTTAAACCCACGTCTTCTAACGTAGCTTTTCTGCGGTTGGCGAAATCGATTAGCGCCTCGATATCTACCTCTAAGCCGTTGATCGTGGCTCTTATGTGATTTTTATTAGCGTCTAATAAAAACGCGCCTTCAAGAAGTCTGACTAAACTGCTCCCGTCTTTATTTGTTTTAATAAACCCGCTTGCGCGTTCGATCGGCTTGCTATCTTTATAAAGGATTTTTGCGCCTATATCAACCGTGAAATACGAAACCAATTTATCGTCTTCTTTGACGACTCTTAACTTTCCGTCCCATATGTCTAAAAGCTCCATAATTGGCAGGTATGGTCTGTAACGCTTTAGATCGTCCATTCGAACTTCTATACGATCGTTTTTTAGCGTAATCTCCGTAGCAAAATCGTCTAGGGTTAAATGCGCGGTTTCTTTGTCCCAAACGCCCGCGAGTTTAGTCTTAAGACGATCGAAAGAAACTCCTAAGCCGCCCAATAGTTTAGCGTTTCTTAGATCGAATAGAAGCGCGAATCTTTTTTCGTCTGCCTCGATCAATCCCGCTACGGAAAATAGCGGGAGATTTGGAACCGTTAAATAAAGTTTATTGATCGTTATATTTGAATCCTCTATCGTTACGTCTGCGGCGCTGTACGCGATCGGCGTACCCAGAGCTTCAATCTCGCCGTATTCCGATATTAGCCGCGCTTTGAAATGCAGATCGTCTAGGTTTGATAGAGGGGTTTTAAGTAGAAAAGTAGCCTCGTTTTTTCCGCTACGCTGAATCAGATCGATCTTTGCGCCAAAAGCGGCGATCAGATCGCGCGCGGTTTCGTCGAAAAGCGCCAAAGTATCGATCTTTAGTTGAAAATTCTGTTTCTTGTCTACGTCAAGATTGTTAATCGTCGCTTCGGCGTTGATTTTTTGCCCTTCGTATTCGGCGTTATTGGCGGTAATTCTTAAAACTCCTTTATCGATCGTAACTTTGACCTCTTCGGCAAAAGCGCTAGGCAGTTTTGGATTAAAATAGATATTTGCGTTACGCGCTAAAGCGTCTAGCGATAGCGTAGATATATTAGGACTCATCGTAGTAAGATTAAGGTCTAACGCGAAACGTTCGGCTCTATAATTTTCGGCTATAGTATTACCATGAATCCACATCTTTGCCATTGAATTGATAGGTAACGCTTGAGCGAGCGCTTCTAGGCTTTTTGCCTCCGCGTTTAGAACGGTGAAGCCGATCTTATCGCCTTCATATTTTGCCCGCACGGCGCCGCGAATACCTAAAGCTGTCGCGTCGCCCTCGAACGAACCTTTTTTATTAACAAGATCGATTTCCGCTAATCCAAAAAAATCCCCTTCGTAGCCGTCGATCGTAAAGCGATTGTCGTTAAGGCGCAAAACGGCAAACTTATCGTCGCCCCACGCGTTAAAGGCGCCCGTAACGTAAGAGGATTTATATTGCGCTTCGACAGAAAATTTGCCTGTGGTCGGGCTTATAAAGCCTTTTGCCTTAACGCCAAGCGCGTAATCTTGCCACTTAGCGTCGATCAACTCGAATGCCACGCCCGCGCCCTCTATCCAACCTAGCGTAAATTGCGCGCTCGCGTTTTGACGAGAAATGAAAAAGTTTCCTTTTTCGTAGAGGAGATACGCCTCTTTGTCGCCGACGACGATTGATTTTACCTCTAGGCGATCGGTCAAAAGCAACGCCAAAAAAGCCGCTCTTATATACCTAAGCGTCGTATTTGGATCGCTCTGCTCTTGCGCTTCGTCGTCGCGGATTATCAGTTTATCGATCGATAAAACAATCTTTGGATTTACGCTTAAATCGACGCCCTGAACCTCAAATTGGCTAAAATCCCATTTTTCAAAACTTACGCCAAAGAAGAGCGCGCCCAAAGCTATGATCAATACAAGAACAAACAAAACGCATATAGCCGCGGCGGTTTTCACGCTAGCCCAGATCGCTCTTTTCATCGTCTTGCTTCTTTCCTACTATCTTTCTTTGCGGCTTGAAAATTCGCGTTTTGTTCAGGTCGCTCAGGGAGCTTTGCGCCCGATTGTAGCACAGCTTAGGCAAGACGGAATCGATCTGTGCGATTTGGATTTATGGTTGATCCGCGCTTTTGGGCTGCCAAAATATGGAACGATCGACATTGGAAGCGCGAACGCGACGCGATTAGACTTCTATTACGGACTGATAAACGGCAAGGCGGCTTTCGACAACATTACTCTGATACCGGGCGAAACGACGGCGATCGCGCTCGATCAGATCGCCGCGCAATTGAAGCTTGACGCCGATAAACTGCGCGAAGTTTATGAAAAAACCGCGCCGTTTGCCGAAGGCGTTTTGATACCCGACACCTATCAGATTATCAAAGGCTCTAGCGAGGAACAGGTGGCAAACCTGCTTGTGGAGCGTTCGATCAAACTACATAAAGCGCGCGCAATCGAGCGTTTTGGCATATACGACGAAACGGAGTGGTTTAGGATCGTTACGATCGCCTCGATCGTGCAAAAAGAGGCGGCTTCGGTAGCCGAAATGCCGCTTGTCGCCAGCGTGATCTACAATCGACTCGATAAAAATATGCGCTTGCAGATGGACGGAACGCTAAATTACGGCTACTTTTCGCACCAAAGGGTAACGCCGCAAAGAATTAAAGCCGACGAAAGCGATTTTAACACCTACAAAAAAGAGGGGCTACCGCCATATCCCATCGCTATGGCAAGTTTAGAGGCGATCGGCGCGGCGCTCAACCCCGCGAAAACCAAATATCTCTATTTTGTTCGCGGATCGGATGGCGAGCACGACTTTTCCGAAACCTTTAGGGAACACCGCCGCTACATTCGAGAAGGCGCGAAATAATCCCCGTCGTTCCCGCGCGATCGTTTCGCGGCGACAAGTTGGGCAAAAAGACGGCTAACGCCGAAAAGCTACGCTAAATCCGTCGCCGATAGGCAACGTATGCGCGCCGTTTGATTTTGCAAAACCGTCGAGCGCCGCGTTTACGCCTTTGTAAAACGGGTTAAAATAATCGCGGATCAAAATCGCGCCGCCGTCCGTCATACGCGGATAACGCCTTTGCGCCAAAGCGACATAAGCGTCCAAACGCGATCGGCGGCGGCTTTTGCGCTTGCGCCCGTAACGTCCCGCTAACTCAGCCCCGAAATAGATAGAACGGGTTTGCGTTTCCGCATTTTATGTATTGCGTTACCCATACGATAACTAGTAACGCGGCGCCAATTACGCTAAGCGCGCCGAGTTTCGCGAAGATTCCGAAGCATATCAATATAACGGAGATAAGCCAACCCACGAGCAGAACAGCCTGCATTTCAAGTCCTCCCTTTAACCAAGATTTTGCTAACTATGGTTAGTTGCGCTGACATTATACGTCGCTTATTCTTATAGTTAACTTAACTATAGGTATATCTTGAGAGATTGTACAATTAACGACGCGCAGATGGAGCGTATTTATAAGCGCATCGGTCAAAACGTGCGTAAGGCGCGGGAGGAGCGCGGCGTCTCGCAACTTGCGTTGGCGTTGGAAATGGGACACAAAGCCGTAGGGAGCGTGTCGCTACCCGAGCTGAACCTCCAGCGCAAACACTTTAACATAGAACATCTAGTCAAGATCGCTCAAATACTAGAAATTGATGATCTAGCCTGCTTTTTTGAAGGCATATGGAAAGAGTAGGCGACTATCGATTGTTCATCGCCATGAAGAACGCCGCCTTTCGCTACGAGCCGTCGATCTGTATGCGGCGACGTCATAAACGCTGATCAGATCGATGTCGCCCTCTTCGGCTACAATGCAACGCAAAAGCGTCGTATAGGTCAAAATCCGCGTCTAAGTTGTGGCTTGTCGTATCCGCGCTTGAGTTCGCTTTATATCACGAAGCCGAATTGTTATGTTCAGAGGGGTTGAACAAACCTTGCTTAACCTCTATTGTTTTCACAAAATCAAGATCGGCGTTATAGAAGCTAACCTTGTAGCTTGCGGGAGTTTCGTCGTCGCTTGAACCTCCTCCGCCTCCTTCGCAACCGATTGGGGTTGAAGCGAATATGGGCGCGAACGCTTTACTAACGTTAGCGATCGAAGCAAATAGATTGCGCGATCGTTTAAGAAACGACTGTTTTAGAGAACGCCGATTAGAGAGAGGAGAGAGGATTTTCAAACTTAAACAAAGCCAAAGCCTTTGGCAAGGCGGACAAACTAAACGAACGCATCGCTAGTCCTTTGTTGTGGATTTTTCGCAAAAAATGCAAATAGCTAATTAACCTAGCGCATTTTGACTTAAATGGTTGTAAGCAACGCGGCAAAATCCGCAAATATAACTATCCCAAGCGTTTTGCGTCATTCCATAGGGCAAATCGCAGAGTATCATATCAATCGATTTGTCGGGAATATCTTTCATCTTTTCAAGACAGTCAGCTTCAAATACACGGTTTAGAAGGTTGTTGATGCCAACCTCAGTATGTAAACTTACGGAAGGAAAAATCGTGAGCGTAGCGGAATAATCAATGGTAGCAAGCGCCGATCGACGTTCTGCGCGAACCGTGGCTCTTGTAGCGCCATGCATTTTATTTGTCACCTTTCAATACAGGTTGGGTGTTTTCGTCAGCTTCTAACTCAATTATATCAGCGAAGTCGCAACCAAGCGCCTTGCATATACGCACAAGAATATCCGTATTCACGTTTTCTCCATTGCGGAGTTTCGCCAATGAGGACGGGCTTATGCTTGCGGCTTCGCAGAGGTCGCCTTTTTTCATTCTTTTATCAATCAATAACTTAAATAGTTTGTTATAATTCGTTCCCACAGACTTCACCTCGCGAATAGCATTTTCACTACTACTAACACATTTTCATCCAAGATGCAAGAGTATTTTTCGAGATTTCGAAAATATTTTGCTATTGTCGGTTGTTGCTAACCCGTTGAAAAACTTTTTTGAAGAAATATCCAAAATGCCTTTGACAACAGAGAACAAACGGCTTGTCGCTTTTTTACGAAAGATTTTTTCCTCATTGGTGTTTGGATTATCATCCGAATAGAGATGCAAAAATATATCTCTGTGCGGATAAGGCGCTTTGATTTCATGTCTGCTTAAACAATCAGCGTCATATATCTGTATAGTTTTGCCGTCCGCGCCAAACGCTTTAAGCCATTCGACTATACTGGCGATACTAAAAATATCTACCTCGTTAATGGTAACATTGCGTCTTATAATTTCGTCTTATTTGGCTTCTGTTGCGGGCGCTTTTTATATGTCGATTGGTTCTTCGTTGAAGCTTTGGCGTTGTTGCGGTTTTGGCGCTTCT
>JAISOU010000021.1 GCA_031275395.1 Helicobacteraceae bacterium
TCGTTATATTCCTCATACTATCGTCCCGTCCTCTCTAACGTTATAATCCCAAGCTTCGCAAAGAAGCCTCCCAGCTTCGCAAAGAAGCGATCCTGCGCTGTTCGGCTTTTATTCTGTCCCGCTCGCGTATTTTAGCGTCAGCCTCTTCCCGCTTCCTTTGTTCCTCTTGCGCTTTTTCCTCGTCGTTTAGTTTCTTGATATGCTCCAGATCGCATACGTCCAGCGGGATCGCCTCGCATTTAGCTATGTTTATCTCTAAACAAGGTCTGAATATAGGATAAGCGGGATTGATATTGCCGTCTTTA
Source organism: Helicobacteraceae bacterium (assembly GCA_031275395.1). Lineage (GTDB taxonomy): Bacteria > Campylobacterota > Campylobacteria > Campylobacterales > SZUA-545 > JAIRNH01. The sequence continues at coordinate 306 of JAISOU010000021.1, forward strand.
TACCTGTCTTTGTTTATAGCTCCGCGGACGGCTATAATATGTAGCCATACCGCGTATTTAGCGACAAAGTTATTCGCTCCTTCCACAATCAAAGAGAGCGAGTTAATCTCATTTTGCGTTTCCTCTATCAAAGTCTCTCTGTCTGGTAAAAGAGCGCCTATAATATCGATATTATCTTTAGTCTGACTCAAGTCCAGATAGTTGCGTTCGTCTGCGGGTTTTTTATTGGTAACCAGAATAAGTCTTTTAGCTACGCCATATAACGAGAGCGATAGCGCCAGCGCTTGGGAGTATCTTATAGAAAGCTCCGTAGTCTGTTGTTCTATAAAAACGCTTTGCGTTCCGTTGCAATTATCGATAATATCGATCGAGTAATCAAGCAAAGCCGATACAAGGCGGGTCGTTTCGTATTGAAAGGCTCTGTCGTATAGCTCGCGCTTCTCGTCGTAGTATTTGGCTAGTTTTTCCGTAATTGCTTTATAGTTTTTTTCGTTTAACGGTTCGTTGTCGTAGCTACCTCTTACGTTGTTAAAGTATTTGGCTTGATAGCCTTCCGAATTAGGATCCCGTCCAAAGATCGCCAGCATCATATTGCCCGCGTTGTAGTTTTGGCTGTCGTATGTTTCGTATAATACGGAACCTCTTATCGCCTCTTTAACCGCTACGCTCTCCTCGTCCGTTACAAGGTCGGATATAAAAGCGCCTATCTCGCTGACTAACAGGAGAACGGCGGCGGCGATCTTTACGTGAGGAATAGGGCAGAATAAGAGAACGGCTAAAGCGCCCTGCGCGATCGCAAAGCGTCGTTTAGCCATATTATAGCTTTCGCTATAGGCTTCGTTTTTATTTGACGGATCGAAAGCTCTAGCGAAGTAATTAAGAGGAAGTAACAGGGCTATTCCTTTTAGAATTGGGGACGGCATTTTTTTTCTAGCTAAAGCGGCTGTCATTAGCGCAAGAGCTCCGACGTCTGCTACCGCTCCGGTTACCTGATAGAACTTCCAATTTTTTTCAGAGACAACATTGGCAATGTTAATCACGGCGGCTATACCAGAGACTATTCTAACCCCCCTAATGGAGCGTTGGTAGTATTTGGAGGATTGGATTTGCTGTTGGTAGGCTTTGGATTTTACGTCTTTTGATGTTGTGGTTGTTTCGCCGAACCCGCCCCCGCTTGGCGCACCCCCTGCGTTTTGCGGTGTTCTGCCAACATTCGCTTGCGTTTCGCTTTTCGCATTACCCCCCGCGTTTTGCGGCGTTTCGGTTGGTTTGGTTGTATTGATCGGTTTAGTTGGATCGGTTGGTTTGGCTGTTGTGGTTGGATTGCTCCCTTTCGCTTGCGTTTCGCTTGGCGCGCCTTCCCGCAACGCGTCATCCACATTAACCAGACTATCTACTATAGCCTTTACGTTTCCCAATAATCCTCTATACGTTTCGTGATCGCATATAAAGTCGTTTACATTCTCGTTTCGTTTTTGCTCCGCTTCTTTGTCGCTTATATAGCCGTTACTCTCCTTCTCCCGCGCCGCAGTAAAGTATTTCAGCGCCTGATCTAAATACTCGTCCTCTCCGGTTTTGTAATCGTTCGTCTTTTTTTTGAAAGGTTGCAGAAACTTGTTCAGATTGTCCTGTATAGCTTCCTTTCTTAATCTCGCGTGAGCGATACGCTTAAAGAGAGCCTCGTTATAGAGCGCGTAGATTTCAAGGTTGATCGCTCTTAGCATAACGTTCGGAGCGTTTTGCGTAAGATAGCCGTATATATCTTTATGCAGAAAGCCTATAAAGTCTCTGACGTATGAAAGATCGTGATTAAAAGGAGAGAGCAGATCGCCTTCCTCGTCCAGATCGCATACCGGAGCGATGATATTGTAAAGCGTTCCGATAGTAACCTTAACGTAGCTAAAGAGTCTCTCCTCTCCCTGCTTCTTTACTATTTCAAATAGCGTTTTATAATAATTGAACTCGTTCAAAAACCTTACATTCCGAAGCGCCTCTTTTAGTTTATTCGCCTTTTCTATAGGAGAACCGCCGTATTCGTTATCATCGCCAAACGGCTTTTGCGGAGTAGAGCCAAACGGGAGCGAGTTAAGCTCGAGTCTGATCGATTTCGCTTTCTCTGGATTAAACGATACCAGCTTGCGCATTGCGTCCAAACTCTCGTATTGCCGAATAAACTCGCTCGTTTCTTTATAGGCGCTCTGATGCTTAAGCTCGCTTCTTACCGCGTTTAACGCCGCTTCGCTTACTCTAGGAAAAGGCTTGATCAGATATATCAGACTGTCGTACCGATCGCAGAGCTTCTGGAAGTCGGGATAACGTTTTCTTAGATTGGCGTGTTTATCGCTAAAGGCGAGAGAGAAGCAGAGCAGTTGTAAAACCAGATCGGGCGATTCCTGATTGCCCTTGTATTTAAGAGGGATATAGCTGTTTGGCGTTTTTGTTATCGGGCTATGGTAGGCGTAATACCCGCGAATATCGCTAACGGTAATACCGTTGGCTTTTGTAAGCTCCGCGCCTATCAGTCTGGCTTCCTCTATACGCTCGTTAGATACTTCAAGATCGATAAGCGGTTCCAGATCGCCTTTATCGCCTAGCATAGATATAACTTCGCTAGAAAGCCCGTTCGGGCTTCGCGCAAGAATAAAATCTCTTATACCGTCGTATGCTTTCTTAAGATCCTTCATATTGCACTGATGGGCTTTCTGCTCCTCTTTGTCCGTGTAGAAATGCCTGATTATAGAAGCTATGCTATAGGCGTAGGCGTTCTTTTCTCTAAGCTCGTCAAAGAAGGGTTTGCAGTAGGAGTGGCGCATAAGATATGAAAGCTCGTATTCATAACGCAGATCCTCTATATAGCCCGAATAGTCCAGAATACCGTGTAAAGAGTGAAAGGCGCTTTTATCTTTGAGCGCTTTTTTAAGTGAGTCCAGCGTTTGATAAAAGAATTTGTATTTGCCCTGAACGCTGCGATTGGAAGTAGCGCTGAAATAGAGAAAGTCGCTCTCTTTTTCCTCTTCGTAGATCTCCTTTACGTTGGAAGAAGAGTTGTTTGTCCTTTTTAATTCGTCCTCGAAACTCTGAAACGAAGTATCGGCGATAATACGCGGATGCCTGACGTAAAGATCGTTGCTCTCGGAATGTTCAACAGATATCGGTTTTATCTTTTTTATCGCGTCCGGTAAAGAACCGTCGGCGTTATGAACCGGAATTGGAGAGTAAAGCAGACGGTAGTCCTGATTTTCCTTACGGATTAGAGCGTTGTAATCGTATTTCTTTTTAGCTACGGGATCGTAGAAGCGGATTTGACTAAACTGCGCGTTATACATAGGTTTGCCTACGTCCGCGCTGTCGTTAAGAATTATATATTCGGTCGTTTTATTTGAGGAATCGGTAACGTAGAGCCTTGCGTCTAAATACGGAAAAACTTTGTCGTATTGATTGGCTACGCCTTTAGAGTCCCTTATGGAGTAGTAGTTTGGGACTATTCTGAACTCTCGTTTGGCGCGAAGGGGCTTAAACGCGGTTTTACTGTTGCCCTTCTCCATCTCCAGTAATTTTCCTAAATAATATGGCTTGTCGTCTTTGGGCGAAAGCGCCTCAACGATTCTAACCGGCATCATAAAAAAGCCTTTGTCGGCGACTATCGTCTCGATATGTTCTATTTCTTTATCTACATTGACGCGCTTTACGAGTATGCGCCACGTTTCTTGTCCCGGGTTTTTGAGCGTTAGCGGATAGCCTTTGTCCGTCATACAACCGTCTACGCGAAGTAAAAACGTGCCGCCCTTTCCCATAACGTTGTCTTCCGTATCAGCGCCATTTACGCATACCACCGATGTGCAACGACCGCCTTGTTTTGGATCGAGCGAGCAACCTTTTATTTCAGCGCCCACAAGATCGGTAGTCAAAATAGGTCTTTTTTCGCCTATGCAATGCATAGTTTCGCTGGATACGAGCTCGACTTTGCCTCCGTGAGGGCAGGTAATCTCGCCCGCGTCGCAGATAACGTAGGTATTGGACATCGCTTTTTCCCTTTCTTTGAGAGAGTTGAAAACTGTGAAAAAAGTTATATGATTGTAACCAAGCTTAAATTATAAAACGCAAATTATTTGTCGGACGTTTATATATAGCGTCGGGAGGAAGGAAGACGAAAGCGCGGAGGTTTGAAAGAACGACGGACGGGCGTTGCCGTCATTTGGATTGGTTAGCGTCGGGAGCTTGTTTGGCTTTATCGCTACCGCTTTCGCCGCCTTGCGATATTCAAAAGCGCGACCCATATTTATGCTATCCTTCGTAAAACTTGATAAAATGAGCGCGATTATAGCGCTTGGTTACAATCCAGTAATTTCCAAAGGTAAAAAATGAACGTTCTTTTAGCCGATACGATCCTAACGATGAATCCTGCGCGGGAGGTAGTGCGAGGCGGCGCGATTGTCTTTGATGAAAACGTGATCGAGGTTACGGACGATTTGGAGGCGATCGAAAAGCGCAAAAAAACGGCGCGGGTAATCGATTGCGGCAGAGGCTCTATCGCTATGCCCGGTCTTATCAACGCGCATACGCATCTGGAGTTTTCCGGCGTTTCGACGGAGTTAAATTACGGCAGTTTTATCGCGTGGTTAAGCTCCGTGATCGAAAAACGCGAAACGCTCGTAAAGGGGCTAAGCAAAGAGCTAATCGACGGCGTTTTAGACGAAATGTTGCGCGGCGGGACGACGACGATCGGCGCGGTTAGCAGTTACGGTTTTGATCTGGAGAGCTTAGCGGACGCAAAACAAAAAACGATCTGTTTTAACGAGTTGATCGGCTCAAACCCCGCCGCGAGCGAACAGATATTTTCGGCGTTTTTGAATCGCGTGGCAAAAAGCGACGAATATCGTTCCGATCGTTTCGTTTCGGCGATCGCGATCCATTCGCCCTATTCGGTCAGCCCCGCGTTGGTAAAAAAGGCGATCGCTCTTTCGCAAAGTCGCAAAACGCCGCTTAGCGTCCATTTTTTGGAGAGCAAAAGCGAGCGCAAATGGCTTGAAAGCTCCTCCGGCGAGTTTAAGCCGTTTTTTGAAAAGGTTTTTAAGCTAGATTCGTCTTTTTGCAACGCGCAAGAGTTTTTGTCGTTTTTCGGCGGCGACGGCAAGATACTTTTTACGCATTGCGTCGCCGCGAACGACGAAGAGCTTGATATGATCGGTAAAATTGGCGGCGCGATCGTGCATTGTCCCGTTTCAAATCGTCTTTTGGGTTGCGGGCTTCTTTCGCTGGAGAAGCTCAAAAACCGCGAGATTTCGTATCTTGTCGCTACGGACGGTTTAAGCTCGAACTACTCGCTTGATCTTTTCGGCGAATTAAGATCGGCGCTGTTTATGCACGAAGGTCTTGATCTGCCGCTTCTTGCGCGCGATCTTTTGCGAAGCGTAACCGATTCGGCTGCTAAAGCGATGGGGCTGAATACGGGACGGCTTGCGAGCGGTTACGCGGCGGATATTATTTGCTTTAGGTTGTCCGGCGAGGTTAGCGACGATTCGCTTTTGCCTCTACAGGCTATTTTACGCGCTCCAAGCGCGATGGACTACATATTTATCAACGGGGAGAGCGCGTTATGAGTTTTCTAAAGAAGCTGTTTTATCCGATCGTTTTCATTCAAAATAATTTCAAGGCGGTGGTTCTCGTTTTGATCTTGTTTTTCGTATTTGCCGTCGTTTCGTCGCAAAACGTTCAGCCGCCAAATCTTTATCGGATCGACCTTTATGGCGAGATTTTCAGCGCCGATCGGTTTTTGGAGCAGGTAGAAGCGGCAAAGGCGGATCATATCAGAGGCGTTTTACTTGTCGTCGATTCGCCCGGAGGCGGCGTTGCGCCTAGCGTGGAGATGATGATGGCGATTCGCGATCTTAGCCGTAAGAAACCCGTGATCGCTTACGCTTCGGGCGTGATGGCAAGCGGAAGCTACTACGCTTCCGCGTGGGCGGACGAGATTGTGGCAAATCCGGGCGGGCTAATCGGATCGATCGGCGTGGTGATGCAGGGCGTTAATTTTGAAAAGCTCTTAGACGCGCTCGGCGTAAAGATTCAGGTAATTAAAGCGGGCGAATACAAAGAGGCGGGCGCGTTTTATCGCGATCCCACGCCCGCGGAAAAAGCGCAACTCGAAAGCGTGATTAAAGACGTATATTCGACCTTCGTAGCCGACGTGGCGGAAGCCAGAGGGCTTGATATTGAAAAGGCGAGCGCCTTTGCGAACGGGCGTATTTTCACGCCTAAACAGGCGCTTGCCGTAGGGCTGATCGACCATCTTGGCGGCGTCGATCTGGCAAAAGAGAGATTGATCCAAAAAGCGCAAGTAGAAAAGCCGATTTGGAACGAAAAAACCGATATTGAAAAGCTGATAGAAGCGGCGCTAGGCGAAGCGAAAAACGCCTTATCCGCTTTACTAACAAGAGAGCTTAAAGCAAAACTAGAGTTTTAGCGATCGGCGCAATCTGGTCTTTTAGCGATCGACGTAATTTAGCTTTTTAGCGATTGCGCCTTAAAACATTCTAAAACCCGCCTCCCGCCTCTTTCTCGTTATTCAGGCGACTTTCGGCGCGTTACCTTTCGCGCCTCGCCGCTTTCGCAAGGCGTGGAGAAAAGCGGTAATCCAAATTAAAATCCAACGTATTTGTAAAACCTACGCATTATCGGCAAAACCGCCGCACTCGGTCATTCCCGCGCAGGCGGGAATCCAAAATACGCGAAGCGCCCGCTCCAAAGCGGAGCGGAGGAGCGCAAGGCGCGAAGGAAGCGTGCGTATTCAAATTGAAGGCGATCGCAATGCGTTGGTTTTTGGTTTGGATTCCCGCTTTCGCGGGAATGACAGCGTTTGTAGGATTTACTGAAAATGCGCAAGATTTCTGAATGTGTCGGGTTTTTGGTTTGGATTTCTACATTCCTAGACGAGGGGGAGGGGAGGGGGAATAATAAATAAGCCAGAACGGCGATTATAAACTTTGGCGTTTTGGGCGGTTTTAACGCTACGGCTTAAAATTTAGTCCTACTTATTTGCGCGAATAACACAAAAAACGCTATGATATACATTATTTTTCACTTTGGGAACGCGAAATGCAACTAAAACGATACTCTATTTTCTCGGCGATCTTGCTCGTAGCGCTTGGGGTTTTTGTCTATATTCATACGGACGGAGCCGATCAGGCGATTAAGATCGGCGACGATACGGTTACGCTTCCGCTTGCGGTTTGGGCTATGTTTCCCGCGCTTGTTCTGTTTTTAACGTCGTTTTCGCATATCGCCTTTTACTCCGCAGCCGCCTATTTTGGGCGCTCCTCGTTAGAAAAAGACCTCAAAACGCTTAAAAGGCTGATTATCAACGCGCTTTTGGGTCAAACCAGCGTGCTGACGCTCAAACACCCGCAACTAGCGGCGATCGGGCGCATTTTGTCCGACGCGCAGCTTAAGCCGCTCGCGCACGGCGAAAAGTGCGGCGATAGCGAATTGGACGCGATTTTGGACGTAATCGCCAGCGTATCAAAAGGCGAAACGGCGGATTTCGGGTCGATAAAACTTGCAAAAGATAGTCCAATCTGGATTGCTGTGCAACTGAACAAGATGAAGAGCAATCCAAAAATTAGCGAAGAACTTTTATCGGCAAGCGTCGAGGGAAGCGAAGTTTATTTCAAAGCGCTTGAAGTCTATGCGACATACGGCGATAAAAAGCGCTTTTTGCGATCGGAGGCGAAAATTAACGTTAAATCGGTTTTGAACCTTCTTTCGCGCCACAAAGCGCCGATTCAAAGTTTGGATTTTGAGGAAAACGAAATTGTCGATCTGATCGGTAAAGCGAATTTTAACGCCAAAGACTTTATCGATCTTGCTCGCATTATGAAAGAGCAACTCGCGCCCGATTCGCTCTTGGCGCTTTTCGCGCAACTTAAAAACTCTTTTGAAGCGGCGCAAAGCGCTTGGTTGTATATCAATGTCGAACTTGAAAGGCAGGACGAAACGCGAGAGATTTTAGACTCTAGCGCCAACGACGAATATCTAACTTTCAAATCTTATTTCGCGCTAAAAGAGGCGGGGTTATCTCCCAATCTCGACTCCTTGATTGATCGCGCCCTTTGATCTATCCGCTCGGCGCTTTTGTTTAGCGCCGATCGCCGGTTGGAGCGATATGCCCTTTAGAGCGATCGCTAAAAGGTTTGGCGCGGATTTAACGATCAGCGAAATGATTAGCGCGAACGCGCTTGTTTGCAACCGAAAAAAAACGAAAAAACTATATGAAAAAAGCGCGATCGAAACCCCATATTCCGTTCAGCTTGCAGGATCGGACGCGGCTACTATTAGCGAAGCGGTAAAGATTCTGAACGACGAGGATATAGATATTATCGATCTAAACGCGGGCTGTCCCGCGCCCAAAATAGCGCGAGGCGGCGGCGGAAGCGCTTTACTTAAAGATCCGCGTTTGCTTGGCGCGATTGTGGCGGCGATCAAAAAAGTAAGCGAAAAATCGACGACCAGCGTTAAAATCCGTTTAGGTTTCGATCGAAACAACGGCGTAGAACTTGCAAAGGTTTGCGAAGATAACGGCGCGGATTTTATAACCATTCACGGGAGAACGAAAACGGGCGGATTTACGTCGCCCGTAGATTATGAAGCGATCGGAGAAATTAAATCCAAATTAAAAATACCCGTAATCGCAAACGGCGATATAGATTCTTACGAAAAAACGCGATCGGTTTTTAACGCTACAAACGCCGACGGAGTTATGATCGCAAGAGCCGCGTTAGGCACTCCTTGGATATTTGCGGAGTTAAAAGATCAAAGCGTAATCGATCGAGCGTCAAAACGCGCCGCGATCATAGAACATTTTGATAGCGCGATCGCGTTTTACGGCGCTTACGGCGCGATTATTTTTCGCAAGCATCTGCATAGGTACAGCAGATCTTACGAGGGCGCGGCGGCGTTTAGAGTTTTGATCAATAAAACGAGCGATATAACGCAAATGCGCGATATGATAGAAAAGTTTTTTGAAAGATAAGGAGCATTGGCGATGAAAAGGATTTTAGAGTTATTTGAAGAATTAAATAAACGCAAAAGAGGAAGCGGCGATACGATCGAGGCTTTTAACTTTTTGCGAGATTTTTGCGCTAATGCGGGCGCGAAAGTTACGACCGATAAAGCGGGTAATATATTAGCGTCGATCCAAACGCCCAAGATATGCTTGCAATCGCATTATGATCTAGTCGCGCTTGGCGATCAGCCGCCGTCAATCGTAAAAGACGGCGAATGGCTACGAGCGAAAAACGGAACTTTAGGCGCGGACAACGGAATCGGCGTCGCAATTATGCTTAGGTTAATAGAGGAGCGCGTAGCGGGCGAATATCTATTTACAAACGACGAAGAGATCGGTCTAATCGGCGCTAATAACTTAAGCGTTATTCCTACCTCAAAAGAGATTATCAATCTTGATAGCGAAGACGAAGGAGAGATCATAATCGGTTGCGCGGGCGGCGCCGATTATCTATTAACTATTCCGTTTTCTTACGAACCGATCGACGCTAAACGTTTTTGCGCCTATAAGATCGCGGCGAAAAATTGCGATGGCGGACATAGCGGAGTCGATATTCATCGCGGTATAAAAAGCGCGATCGACGAGGTATGCCGTTATCTTTTTGAAAACGAGGCAAAATTGGTTAGTTTTAACGGCGGAGAGCGGCTAAACTCTATACCTAAAAACGCGGAGGCGATTGCGTTTTTACCGATTGATTTCTCGCCAAAAGATTCCGAATCTATTAGAATCTTCCCGATCGACGCGCCGCCGCAGGCGATTAAAGATAATCGAAAGGTTTTAGCGCTTCTTACGTTAATTCCGCATGGCGTTTACGGCTTTGATTCTAGCTACGGCGTCGTTTCGCGTAGTTGCAATTTTGCCATTATAAATACTTTATCCGATCGGTTAGATTTAACGCTTTTTGCTCGCGGTAACGGCGAATATGATCTTAAAGCGATCGACGCTCAAATAACGGCGCTATCAAAATTAGGCGATTTTAATTTTACGCGGCTTGGTTACTATCCTAGTTGGAGCGCCGAAAAAACGCCGCTTGCCGATCGGATTCTTTCGCTTATGTCCGATCAAGGATTAAAGCCAAAAATCGGCGCGATCCACGCTGGATTAGAGTGCGGGATTTTGAAATCGAAATCGCCAAACGCCGAATGCGTTTCAATAGGTATGACGATACGTTATCCGCATAGCTTTCAAGAGCGCGTATATCTGCCTAGCGTAGAACGCCTTTATAGTTTGATAAAAGCCGTTTTATCGTCGTAGATAAAATAGAAATACAAAAACCTTTCAAGATCGCCTTACAAAAGCTAAAATCCCGTTTGAAAAGGAGCAAATCGAAGTTTAGCGGACTAAATCAAAGAAATAGTCGGTTTTGGTTATATCTTTTTAAAATGTCTAAAGCAACCTGCGGATTAACATTGAAAAATTCCCTATTTTGACGAATACGCAAATCTGTAAGTCTATCGATAGTCTTATGAATCAATTTTTAACTTCTAAGTATTTAGAGGTATTTAGCGTAGCATAAATTTAGAAAGGTAATGGAACAGCGGTATTGTCCAACTCTTTTGAACGCGCATTAACAGGGCGAGAACTATTACCGATTTTATCCAATCCTTGCGAATTTTATTATAATAGACTTAATTATGCTTGCTTCTATTAAACCGCGCAAAGTATGCGTCTATTTCGGGGCGCAATTCTATCCCTGCTTTTTCAAAACATTCAAGCAGTTCGTTATACGCGCCTTGACCGCCAAGAAAATCCCAAAACTCTTCGGCGACTTTAAGCTCATTTTCCAAATCAAGCATTCCGCGCATTGTCCAGCGATTGTAAGGCTGCGGTTCATAAGGATTATAAGGAATGGCTATCATAGTATGAATGTTTGCGGTTGGATTAATGGCTAATACGGCTGCCGCCCATTCCAAAAGGGTGCGTTTAAATTCTTTGAAACCTCCCGCGTTTGGCTTTGCCGTTTTAATATCAAATAGATAAATTGCGCCGTCTTTTGCCGTCAATTTCAAATCCACCTTTGTCGGTTTTACAGTTTTCATTTCGCCTTTTTGACAAACGGATCTAATTGCCTTGATTTCTTGTATTTTATCTGGAATTGAGTTTGCGGTTGTGAGATTGTCCATTATATTTTGGATAACTTTTTGCGCTTCTGTTGAAATCAAAACGCCAGCCGTTTGTTGTAATTGGGCGTCGGCAAAATTCAGCAATGCTAATGATTTGGCGACAGGCACAAAAATAGTCGTGCCAAAATTGGTGCTTAACGAATGGATAAACGAATATAGCGCGATCCTGTCTTTACCCAAAAGCCGAAAATGAAAAGGCATAGAGGCTGGTTCGGGATTGTAATTTTGAAATTTATTACGCAAGCTATTCATGATAACTTATTGGATTTGAGACTTTTGAACATTAGTCAGTGGCATCGTCGTTCAATTCTTTTCGTTTTGATTCTATAAATTTACGCATAAGTTCTATTGATTCTTTTAGTTGCTTAGGAACATACCTCGTGTTTTGTTGATTTTCTGGGTGGTGAATTTGGTGGCGAATGTATTCTGTTAAAATAACTTGTTCTGGTACTTGTGTTCCTCTTTTTATGTTATTGTATGGCATAGTTGGTTTACCTTTTTTATACTCTGTCAAACTATATTCTGCTTCAATAAAACCGTACAATTCGTTGTGGTATTCTTCCGTAATTTCGGTAAATGCCAAAAAATTGACCTCATTTAATGACGGATACGGTAATTGATTGGGTAATACGCTTTCAATTTTCTTTGTCGTGCCGTCTTTTGTAATCAGTCGCAAATGTTCAAATTGCAATTCTCTGACCAATGCAGCACTATGGGTTGTAACAACAACTTGCGTGCTGTCAGTGTTGGCAAGTTCTAAAAGTGCAGTAATTAGCTTCTTTTGGTGTTCGGTGTGTTGAGAAGTTTCGGGTTCTTCAATGGCATAAATGATACTTGACACACCTTTTTCTATTTTTCTGCGTTCTGCCTCTGCTCTGAAAAAGTTTAATAAAATCAACCTTTTTACTCCGCTACCTCTTTTGTTGATTGGAATATTTTCATCGCCCGCAATAGATACACTTTTGAAAACATCAGCCCATTTCAAACTTTTATTTTCAGGTATGACGGGGCTTAAACTATTTGCAATTTCAGGATTCATTTCTCTTACTTTTGCCAATGTTCGATTTGAAACATCTTGCAATTTGGTTTTTACTTCTGTTGCTATTTCATTGAATTTGTTGCAAATATTTTCATCACTTAAAATTTGCTTAACTGCTTCTTTAAGTGGGTCTTGCACTTCACTATCTCCATCAGAGTTTTTTCTGTCGGATTGGAAAAGAGAATAAATGGGCAAATAATTTGAAATTTTATCCCAAATAGCTTTAGCGTCTTCTTTTGTAACATCTATTTCAATTTCTTGTAATTGCAAATCGGAACTAAAATGATTCCATATTGCTGTACGCATTACTGCATTTTTAGTTTGGTCATCGCAAGTAATTGAATTATCTTTAATTATTTTCTGTAAATCCTTTTGCTTTTTGAGCAACAAATCATTACAATTTGAATTTGTAGGGTGATTCGCTTTGATAAATACTTTATCGGCAGTTGTGCCAGCTGTTGGGTATTTGATAATTTCAAGTTGTCCGTTTGAGTTTAACAAATATTCTGCCTGCAATGTTGTTTCGTTAGTGCTGTCAATAACGATTGAGGTTGGCAAATCGTCAAAACAAACGGTAAAAACTACTTTATTGTCGTCATCGAGGGCTTGTTTGTTAATATCGTCTTTGTCAAATTTTACAACGCCTTTTCCTTCATTAAAAAATATGTCTAATGCTTCTAAAACAGTGGATTTTCCAATGTCATTTTTACCAACAAAGGCAGTTAGGTTTCCAAAATCGATTTCTACTTCGTCTTTATAACCTCTGAAATTTTTGAGCTTAAATTTTGCTAACTTCATATTATCTCTCCTTCAAATGAAATACCGTTTCCGAATACGCTGTTTTGTCTTTTTCGGTTCTGTTTAGTACGGGACGGCGGAATTGATTTATTATCCGCATTCCCGCTTTTTCAGCAATAGTCGGATACATATTATATTTGTCGTTTGCGACGAGAAATATATCGTAATTTTCCGCCAAAAACCGCTTGCAATTATTCAAAACATCTGAAATACCCTTAATGTAACTCTCTCTTGCCTCTTTTGTTTTGCCTTTGAAAAGCGCGCCAATCTCCAATTCGTCTTTTCGCTCAAAACCGAACAGATCGTAAGCGTAAGCGTGTTGTTCATGATAATCAATCAATCCCACATAAGGCGGCGAGGAAAAAATGCCTTTTATTTTTTGCCGTTCAAGCAAGCTACCAAAATCGCCGTTTTGCTTTTTTATCTCTTCAAAAATATCAATTATTCTGCTATCCCCCGTCAGACAATGCTGAAATGTCGGCGTTCGTAATCTGTCAAATTGTATAAGGCGGTTAATAGTATCCTTCGTATAAGTTTCCCACCATTTTAGGATAGAAAAAAGCGGTTTGCAGATTTTGCCGTGCTTTGCGCAGTAGTAAGCGGTCGTAACTGGTTCTACAAGCGTGGCAAGATCGGCATGCGTGGTAGCTCTGCAACTTCGAATCGTTCGGCTTAAAATTATGCTGATGATATTTTTCGTGTTGATATTTTTAACTTTTTTAATTTCGCCGAATACAAAATCTATCTCGTCTCTTATATGCTGTGAATACCATTTATCAAGAAAATTATCGCATTTTTCCTGCCGCAATTTAATGCCGTATCGATTCACAAGATCGTTATATACCGCCAAAAACTCTTTTTCTTTTTTTGCGCCATATTCTTTTTCGTTAATTTCGCCTTGTACTAAACGGTATTTATATTCGGGTACAGGAAAATATTTGCTATTGAATTCGTTAAGCGCTTGCAGCAATTTGTCTTCAAATTCTACGACATGAGAATCGGACAAAAATATTTTCAACGCTTTTGTGATGCGACGAGCCTCCGCTTGAATATCGGCGATATTATATTTTGCTATTTTGCAGTTGCTTATCAGCGCGTTAAACGCCGAAATATCAACGCCTACCGCGTGTATTCCAAGTTCGCATGCCTGCGCCAACGCCGTTCCGCTGCCAGCAAACGGGTCAAGTATAATATCGCCTTTTTTGAAATATATCTCTTTTTTGAAATGGTCGGTATGATTGTCTAAGAAATACTCTACTAACTGCGGTATAAATTTGCCTTTATACGGGTGCAAACGGTGGATATGTTTTGTCGTTTCGGCTTCCTTGTATTGTTCAAACGACAGCGCCCAATTCAAATCTTCGCCCAAGTATTCTTTGAAATAAACCTCGCGTGAATTATTGTAAGAGTCGTAATAATTTTTAAGTTCCGTTAATGAAACTTGCGTCGAGCCGTTTTCGCCGATTTTTCTTATGCGTCCATATTGGATAAGATAAGAGATATTGGACGGCGTTACATTTTTGCCTGTAAAGCCGCTTGCCCATTCGCTGGCTTCTTTAATGGATAGCGAAGCGTTCATGCTCTGTTTTGCGCGCTAAATTACGGTTTTGCATAGCCGAGATTATAGCGCCTTTTACGTAAAGATCTAAGGAAGCGACGCGACTGCGTTCAAAACGGGGCGGGCGGAATCCGCGCCCCGTTGGAAACAGACCAAAGCGCGATCTAGCGAACCAGATCGAAGAAATAGTCGGTTTTGGCGATCTCTTTGGTCTGAGAATCGATCGTGTCCAAAATTTTATTGACGATCCAGTTAAGCAGATTCAAAGCGCCTTTGTATCCGACAATGCTATAGCGATGAAGGTGATGGCGATCGAAAATCGGAAAACCGATTCTAATCAGCGGGATTTTCGTATCGCGCTCTAACTCTTTGCCATAGCTATTGCCGATTAGGTAATCGACGGGCTCGGTAAATAGCAAACTTCGCAAGTGCCAGAGATCTTTTCCAGCCCATGCATGGCTATTTTCCTTAGCGGGCGATCGATCCAAAACGGCGCGGGCGGCTTCTTCCCAACCCTCCGGCGCGTTGTTGCATAAAAGATGCGTAACTTCGCCGCCCAATTCGATCACAAACGAAGCCAATCCAAGCGCAAAATCGGGATCGCCGTAAATAGCGAATTTTTTGTCGTGGATATAGGCGTAACTATCCTGCATAGCGTCGACAAGTCTTGCGCGATCGCGCTTAATCGTTTGCGGGACTTCTTTACCCGAAAACTCTTTAAGGAATACGACAAATTCGTCCGTTCCTTTTAACCCGATCGGACGCGCTTCAAAGGTCTGTTGCTTAAACTTATTTTTACAGATCTTAAGCGTTTTGGGCGTGGTAAATGGTTGCATAGTCGCGATCGCGCTGGCGTTGCAAGCATCTCTAATCTGCGCGATTGGCGTGCCTCCCGCAAACATTTTATATTCGCCCGCGCCCGTATTCCATTGTTCGCTATGATCGGGCAAAACGACCGTTTCAATACCGAACGCTTCGGCAAGCTCTCGCTCCTCGTCTATACTAGCGAGATAGGTTTCAAAACCCGGAACGATATTAAGACGGTTATGCTTTTCTTTGGAAACGTTTTTACAAAGCAGTTTTAACGTTTCCGAAAGCATATTGTCATAGCCCGTAAGATGACTGCCTACAAAGCTAGGCGTATGCGCGTAAACGATCGGATAATCCTCCGGAATATATCCTTCCGTTCGCGCTCCTTCTACAAAAGCGTTAAGGTCGTCGCCGATCACCTCCGCCATGCAGGTCGTGGAAACGGCGATCATATCGGGATTGTAAAGCGCCTTACAGTTTTGCAAGCCCTGCTTCATATTGTTGATCCCGCCGAAAACCGCCGCGTCTTCGGTCATAGAGTCGCTTACGCATGGCGTTGGTTCTTTGAAATGGCGCGTAAAATACGTGCGAAAATAGGCGACGCAGCCATGACTTCCATGCACGTATGGCATCGTGTTTTCAAAGCCTAGCGCGACCATCACGGCGCCAAGCGGCTGACACGCTTTTGCCTGATTGATTGTGATCGCTTCGCGCTTGAAATTGAGCTCTCGATACTCCGCCGTTTTTGTCCATTCGGCTATCTCGGAAACCTTATCGGTGCAAGGCATATTTTCAAACGCCTTTTTGTTCTTGAAAACCTCGTCGTATTCGGGCTGTAAAAACAGCTCCTTGCCATTGACGATTTTTTGCGGATTTTGCATTTTTCTCTTTCTCCTCTCAACTCATCTGTTTATCGAGGTATTAGCGCCCTTAGGCGTTATCCCATGGCGCTTTACTATGCCCCCAAACGGGACTGTTAATTGCCATATCCATATCGCGAGCAAAGATAGCGAAACCGTCAAAGCCGTGATATGGTCCCGAATAGTCCCAACTGTGCATCTGTCTAAAAGGCAGACCCATCTTTTGAAACGTGTATTTTTCTTTCACGCCCGCCGCGACAATATCGGGCTTGATCTTCTTGCAGAAAGCTTCAAGCTCGTATTCGTTCGCGTCGTCGTAGATCACGGTCGATCGCTGGATTTCGCGCGTCGTTCGGCTGTAATCGTCGTTATGCGCAAACTCGTAGCCCGTGCTGATGATCTCCATTCCCAAATCTTCGTAAGCGCCGATCACGTGGCGAGGGCGCAAACCGCCGACGTAAAGCATCACTTTTTTACCGTCTAGGCGCGGTTTATATTTACTTAAAACCGCGTCCATAATCGGCTTATATTTTTCGATGACCTTTTCGGCGTTTTCTTGAATCTTTTCGTCGAATTGACCCGCGATTCTGCGAAGCGATTCGTAAGTCTTTGTAGGGCCGAAAAAATTGTATTCCGTCCAAGGAATACCAAACTCTTGCTCCATATGACGACTGATGTAGTTCATCGATCGATAACAGTGCAACAGATTAAGTTTTGCTTTAGGTCCGTTTCGCAACTCGTTTAGCGTCGCGTCGCCCGACCATTGCGCGATTACTCTTAAACCCATTTCTTCAAGTAAAATACGGCTAGACCACGCGTCGCCGCCGATATTATAATCGCCTATGATCGCTACGTCGTAAGGAGTCGATCCTATATCTTCGCCCTTTGCGGTGAAAATATGATCGCGCACCGCGTCGTTTGCTATATGGTGGCCTAGCGATTGGCTAACGCCTCTAAAGCCTTCGCAACTAACGGGGACGATCGTTTTTCCGATTGCCGCCGCGCTCTTTCTCGACGAGGCTTGAATATCGTCGCCGATTAAGCCGATCGGACACTCCGATTGAACGGTAACGCCTTTGGCGAGCGGAAAAAGTCCGTCGATCTCTTCGATCGCTTTCATTAGCTTTTTATCGCCGCCAAAGACAATATCTCGTTCTTGAAAATCGGTCGTGAAGTTCATCGTAACAAAGGTATCTACGCCCGTCGTTCCGATATAGTAGTTTCGCCGCCCCGATCGAGAATACTGACTGCAACCGACGGGGCCATGGCTAATATGAACCATATCCTTGACGGGGCCCCAAACGACGCCTTTTGATCCAGCATAAGCGCAACCGCGTTGGCTCATCACGCCCGGTACGGTTTTTTTGTTCGATTGAACGCCGCCGCAGGTCTTTTGGCTTTCGTCGCCGGGCGCTCCCACGCCCAAATGTTTCGCGCGATCTTTTTGCGCTTTTTCGGGATACTTTTTTAGTATCTCTTCAACGGCACTTTTTTGAGCGTTTTCTAAAGTTTCGGGACTCATTTTTTTTGTCCTTTCTTGTGATTTACGCGAAAACGACTTCGACGTTGATTGGCTCCATATCTTGGAACTTCTTTGCGATCTCAAAGCACTCCGCGTCCTTATCAATCTCCAAACTCAGCTCGGCGATCTGGTATTTGTTGGTGAAATACATATACTTCACGCCGCCCTCTTTGCTCGTTTCTTGATTATTGTAGAAATGCACTAGCGCTTTAGCAAGAAAGGTGTCTTTCTTGCTAATCGTTTTGTAAAGCTCCATCTTTGTCGATTTGGTCGAACCTTGATGAAGTTTGATCTCCTTAACCTTGCCCATATCGACGGATTTATCTACCAATTCCGCGACCTCGGCGGAAGGAATCTTATTGCCGCGTTCTTTTGGAAAGTGCATACCCAAGATAAACATTTTTGCTCCTTTAATTTTCGGCTTTTTTACCGACGTTTTCTTCGTCGAACTGCTCGGCGATTCCAAATTCCATAAGAAGGTTTTCTAACTCTTCCATAGGAAGCGGAGTCGGGATCACTTTGAGATCGTTTGCGATGATCTTTCGCGCAAGCTCTTTGTATTCGAGCGCCTGATCCGCCGTTCCCGCGTATTCGACCACCGTCATTCTGCGTAATTCCGCGTGCTGAACGATGTTGTTTCTCGGGACAAAATGGATCATCTGCGTCCCTAATCTTTCCGCGAGCGCTTTTGCCAGATCGTATTCGCGATCGGTCATACGGGCGTTACAGATCAGCCCCGCTAGGCGCACGCCGCCGCTGTTGGCGTATTTCAAAATACCTCTCGAGATGTTGTTTGCGGCGTACATCGCCATCATCTCGCCCGACATAACGATGTAAATCTCCTGCGCCTTGCCTTCGCGGATCGGCATTGCGAAACCGCCGCACACAACGTCGCCAAGCACGTCGTAAGAAACGAAATCAAGCTCGTCGTCGTAAGCGCCGTTTTCTTCCAAGAAGTTGATCGCCGTGATCACGCCGCGTCCCGCGCAGCCGACGCCCGGCTCCGGCCCGCCCGATTCGGTGCAGCGAATATAGCCGCCTTCGGTCGTCGTACCGAAAATGCCAGCGCCGTCTTTGCAGACTTCGTCAAGCTCTAAATCCTCGACCGTGCCTTTGTCCGCCGCCATTTGCATAATGGTTTGCTGCGCTTTTTCATGTAAGATCAAGCGCGTAGAATCCGCTTTTGGATCGCAACCGACGATCAGAATCTTCTGCCCGTAAAAGTGCGCCATAGCGGCGAGAGTGTTTTGGGAAGTGGTGGATTTACCAATCCCGCCTTTGCCGTAAAAGGCTATCTGCCTGAGTTCGCTCACTAGAAGCTCCTTTGTTTTAATTGTGGATTAGCCGCGTCGCCATTCCAACGAAGTAATTTTGCCTTAGTAATAAACAGATAAGCGCTTATTTTTTAGCCAATTGCGAATTTTTCGCAAAATTAACGCGTAAATCGCGTTTTATCGCTTTCTGATTACGCAATCGCTACAAAATCCAGAGGGTCAAAATGGACGTTTTGCAATGGAGCGATTACGACGGGAAAACGTTTTCGGCGTTTGCCGCCAAGCCCCAAAACGTCGTTTTACCGCGATCCGTATAAGCGCGTTAGCTTTAGCCGCCGTTATCTTGGCGACGCTTTTACGCAATTAAAAGACGGCGCGCGCCAAAATAGCGAACAGGCGGCTAGAGCGGCAAGAAAAATCGCGCTAGGATTTTCTCGTTTTGGTCGCGGGCGGTAAGCTTGCAATCCCTTGCGGATTTATTGGGGAGAAACGACTACTTTTACCGTCTTATTCACAAACTCAGCGTCGGCGCGGAGGTTGAGAGCGGGCAGTTCCTGATCGAACCAGCGAGGAATATGATCGCAATCAAGCTCCAAACGAGTAAAGGAAGCGCTCTTAAAAAATGGTAGCAATATCTCTTTTGAGTTAAGTCCCGCTTTATGAGCCATCACATTTCGAAGATCCGCCGCGTAATGCCCCGCTTTGCCGGCGACGGGGGTAATGAATGCGGGAGGTTGATTGGCTTCGGTCATAACCGCCGATTCCTTCGTCTGTTTAGCGTAAAAAGCCTCGATCGCGCCGATAAAACTTCGCGGCGATCCTTCGAGCGCCCACAGCGCCACTCCAAAACTTTCAAACGCGACTCGACAAAACCCAATCGACGTTTTCGCCGCCAATACTTTACAATCCCCAAGTCGCCGACTTATAGCGCCGATATGAGAGCGTAACTCCTCCATAGAACCGAGTTTAACGGGCGTAAAGTCCAACTTTATTTCCGAGAGCCATTCGTCTTTGCAGTTCCGCTCAAAGATATATATCGAACCTTCTTCTTGTAAATCGGCGGTTTCGCCCGCCTGGTTAAGCAGCGCGGCTATTTTCAACGCGATCTCCTCGTCGCAAACAATAGGCGCGGGGCGCTTTAAGCGTCCGATCGCAAGCGCCGCTCATAGCGATTCTCCCGACTTAAAGAGTTTATCGGGCTCTTCGTCGTTCTCTTTGGCGCTGATATGATCGGGCGTAATGGAATGAATCGACGCGAGGTTTCCGTCTAGCGAAGATCGGTATTTATTCACATAATCCGCGCTAACCAAACTTAGCCGATCTTTATAAAATCCGGGCATAAACTTTTCCGTCAGATGCCGCAAAGCCGCCGCCGATTCTTCCGCAGATTTTACTTTTTGGGCTTTGCCAAATATCATAACGCTAAAATAGGCGGTATCCGCGCGGCAGGGCAGCTTATCTTTAACCGTCCCGTACTCTTCATATACGGTAAAACAAACCGATGGCTCTTCTTGCAAAAGCGCTTGTCTTTTGCCCGATCCCGCGCCGTGAAAATATATCTTTTTGTCCAGCCAGATATAGTTTATAGGCGTCGCGTATGGATATTCCCCCGCGTTAAGACCTAGTATTCCCACGCGCGAACGGGCGAGAAACGCATCTATTTTTTCCGTGTCCGTACAGATTCGCCGTTGGTAGCGCAATTGTTCCATAGCTTAACCTCCAAATATAGCTCGCAAGCTAGTTAAAAGCCGACGGGAAAAAATCCCGTCCGCCAGATATTCGCAAAGGAGGGTTATCGGCCTCCGATCGCGTATTCTCATTTTGTCCTTAAAGCGTCGTTACCAGACGTTGAGAATCCACTCTTTGCGCTTTTTGTATTCCATATCGGTAAAGAGGGCGTTTGCCATCTGTTCGGCGAGCCATGTAGCTCCCTCGTAGCCGACGACGGGGTAACGGTAAATACCGGCGCGATCGTATGTGGGAAAGCCCACGCGCACCATCGGAATGGCGTTGTCGATAGCGATAAAACGACCTTTGGAATGACCGAGAATCAGGTCAAGCTCAAGACCGCGATTTTTGATGCGATCTTCGAGATCCCAGAAATCCGCGTTGGTAACAATTTCCAAGTTCCAATCTACGCCGTCTTTCAGCGCCAGCAGACGCGGATCTTCTTTGTAATGGACGTTGTCGTCGCCCAGAAGCAACAGAACGGGTTTCATTTCCAGATCGATACAGAACTCCGCCAGACCGATCGCCAGATCGGGATTGCCGTAGATGGCGACTTTCTTTTCCGAGAGGAACATATGGGTAAGGTCGGTAAGCGCGTCGATCGCGATACCGCGCTCTTTTACCAGCGACGGCGGGATCGATTTGCCCGTAAGCTCTTTAAGGCGTTGCAAAAAGGTATCGGTGTTGCGAATACCGATCGGCGTCGGGCCAATAACGGTCGGCAACTTGAACTCCGCTTCTAACCATTCGGCGGCTTTGCCGCCTTCGTAGCGATTAAGCGCGATAGTGCCGATAGCGTTAGCCGTGCCGCGCAGATCGTCGATCGTCGTGTTGCCGTGCGAAATGGCGCTACCGTCGGGCATTAGCGGCGAATCGAAACTCTCGATCTCAAAAAGCACCGTAGCGTCGATCTGCATTTCGGCTAACAGATGTTTCAGCGCTTTAACGTCGCCCGGATTCACCCAGCCCGTGATAAGGTTTAACTTGCCGTTAGGTTCGGTTTTCGTAGCGAAGTGTTTCACGAAATCGCGCACCGCCACATCGTAGCCGCTTATCATACTTCCCACAAAGCTAGGCGCGTGAACGGCGATCAAATGCACCTCGCGATCGGGGTATTTTTCTTTCAGCAGTCCCTCGTTCAGTTTGGTTATAACGCCGTCTACGTCGTCGCCGATAACTTCGGTCGAACAAGTGGTGATGATCGGAATAACCTTGACTTTGGGATAGCGCGCAAGTAGCACGTCTACGCCTTCCTCCACGCGAGAGCAAGCGCCGAATACCGCGCCGTCCTCATGCACGGAAGAGGACGCGATCTCGAAGCTCTCCTTGTAATGTTGCGAGAACATAAGGCGCACGAACATCACGCAGCCCTGACCGCCATGCACGATACCAATGCAATCCTTAACGCCAATGCTGACAAACTGCGCGCCCGCGGGCTGGCAGGTAAAGATGGGATTGATCGTGCCAACGCGATCTTTTTCTTTGATTTCACAGTTCACGGCGATCTCCTTAATAATTTATGATGGTCAATTCTTGATTGAGCGAGCCGTCGATAGTTAGCCAATCCAAACGCGCGTGCAAGATCTGCATTAGCGTTTTGATTTTGTCCTTTTCCAACGTTACGATCCAAGGAAACAGCTCGCGGTAGGCGCGATCCAAGCAGACCGCATCGACCCAGTGGCACTTATCCAGCGGCGTGGGATTTTCGATCGTTTCGCCGCACAAGAGTTGCGTAGTTTTGCCGATAACGCCCGCGTTTTGCTTGCGCCGATCCCAGCCGCGCGAATTAAACTGCCAGAGGCAGTTTTTCATGATGTAGTTTTCTAGCTGCCCGACTTTCGCTTTTGTGTCGGAATCGACTTCCGCAAGCGGATCGCTAGAATAGACCTTCTTATACTTCCGTTCGCCCGTGTTTCTCGATTTGGGAAGAGCGCTGCGCATTTCAAACTCCTTTCAGCCGCAAACGGCTTGCATTTTGATTTCGGCGCGCGGGAACTCGGGATAGGTTTTATTACGCAGATCGCTCACGCTGTCGTATTTGCCGCTGTATTCCGAAAGCTCGCTCGAAGCGACGATCTCCGCCGGTAAATGCTTATCGGATAGCATACGGCGGGTAACGAAGCCTTGATTGACGGGGATTTCGTCCTTGCTAACGTCGAGTAGGGCAAGCTGATGGATCGGCGAATAGACGGCGTTGTAAATATCTCGCGAAAAACGCACCCAGCCTTCAAAACCCTTGTAGGGGCCGTTGTGATAGGCGTGAGCGTTGAGGTATGGAACGCAGACTTTTTTAGCCATTTCGCCCGGTCGTTTGCCCGTAAAGATCACGTCCGGTTTTAGCGTATCGAGCGCCTCCAGCCCTTCCAATTCGTTTGGATCGTCGATGGCGAGCGCGCCTTCGCCGCAGCGGGAAACGCCCTTTTCCATATCGCCCTGATGTCCGAATTTGGTATAGACCGAAACGACCTTAACGCCCATTTCTTCTTGGATAGCGTGCGCCCAATGCCAGAGTTTAGATCCGCCCGGCCACAGACAGACTTTCTTGCCTTGCAGACGATGTTTATACCAGTCCAGTTCAGGCTTCCAGCGGGCGTACTCTTCTTCGATGATTTTTTCGGCGCGTTCTTCAATTCCAAAAAACAGAGCGATCTTACGCAACGAATCGGCAAGCGCCTTGAAACCAAAGCCGTCGATATCTAGACGCGGAATACCGTAGCGATCGCGTAGTTCGTCGCAGATGTATTCGGCGGAGCGCGCGCATTCCAGCACATTCAAATGAGCGCGATGCATACCGCGCAGATCGTCGTAAGAGCCGTTGCCCGTGAAAGTCGATAAGACCTGAATACCCATACGCTTGAAGTAATCGGTCATCACCTCCTGATCGCCCTGAATGTTGTATTCGCCAACGTAGTTGATAACGTAATCGCTGGTAATTTCAGGTTCGAGCGTACCAACTTTCTGTTTGATCCACGCGATATTGATCTTGTGATGTCCGCCCGACTGACTCGGGCCGGCAAAACCGGGCGAATTACAAACAAAAATATCGACGTCGGGCATTTCGTCCATCACCTCTTTGGCGACGGCGGCTATATCGTCGCCGATCAGCGCCGTAGCGCAGGTTTGATAAATCGTCATGCGCTTGATGTGCGGGAATGCCTTGAACGCCTCTATGATGTTTTTCTTCAGAAGCTTTTCCGCGCCAAAGACGATATGCGTTTCTTTCACGTCTGTGGCGAAGGTGTATTTCAGCTGAAAGTTGTCGTTGTCGCTGATATAGCGCTTAGTCTGCCAAGTATCGTAAGTGCAGCCTACGGGGCCGTGGCTAACATGGATCACGTCTTTCATTGGCGTGCCGATCACGTGCTTGGCTCCGCAATAGGCGCAACCGCGCTCGGAGATCGAGCCCGGAATGGTGTTAAGGTAGCCTTTTGGCAAACACGAAGTGAGATCCTCGCCCTCGCCCTTGATCACGGCGTGATCTTTGCGTTCGGGAATACATTCGCTACATTTGAACAGATGATAAGGCATAACCTTCCTCCTTTTTGTAAACTAAGCCGCTCAAGATCGACGCTCGGCGGAGCGTCGTTTGAAGGACGGACGCAAGCGTTTCCGTCTCCAAAAGGGAGTTTTGGCGAGCGCTTGAAGCGCCGTTCTTCCCTTTGCCGTATAAGGCTATGCGCCTAAGATCGCTCATCTAAGCTCCTTTGCTTAAAATTATGGACTTGCGTTGCCGCTTTTCCATACAGCTATTCTGCCATACAAATAATCAGTTAAGCGCCTAATTTTTAACCAAATTAGAAAAATTGAAATAAAATTGAAAACTTTGGATTTCTGCCTTCGCAGGAATGACGGCGTTTGTAGAATTTGTTGAAAATACGTTAGATTTCTAAATACGGCGGGTTGATATTGCAACTTTGATCGCCGCGTTGTAGCGCGGCAAAACGCGGCGATTTTTTATGTAATGGTTATAATGCCGCTCGATTTTCTTAAATGAGGATAATGTTATGCGTTTTGCAACAAGGTTAATCCACAACGGACACGCTATCGATAAAACGACGGGCGCGCTAGGAACGCCGATCGTCCTAACTTCGACGTTCGCCAAGTTGGATATGAACGCCGATCAGGAGTTTGACTACGCGAGATCGGGCAACCCTACGCGCAAGGCGCTTGAAGAAACGATTGCGCAGTTGGAGGGCGGCGCGAAGGGCTACGCCTTTGCAAGCGGTATGGCGGCGATCGGCTCGACGCTTGGGATATTTTCTAGCGGCGATCATATCGTTACCGCCGAAGATATTTACGGCGGCAGTTACCGCATTATGAATAACTTTTATAAACGCTGGGGCTTGGGGGTTAGCGCCGTCGATTCGACCGATCTTGACGCGATCAAAGAGGCGATCAAACCTAGCACTAAGGCGCTTTTTTTGGAAACGCCCTCCAATCCGCTCTTAAAAATTACCGATCTAAAAGGCGCGATTGCGATCGCTAAAGAATCTGGGCTGATTACGATCGTCGATAACACCTTTTTAACCCCCTATTTACAACGTCCGATCGCGCTTGGAGCGGATATTGTCGTTCATTCGGCCACAAAGTTTTTGGGCGGGCATAGCGACGTAGTTTTGGGACTTGCGGTAACGCAAAACGAGGAGCTAGGGCGTAAAATCTACGCCGTACAAAATAGTTTCGGCGCGATCGCCTCTCCTAGCGATTGCTTTCTGACGATTCGCGGCATAAAAACGCTAAAGGCGCGATTGGACGCGGAACAGGCGAGCGCCGCTAAACTCGCCGATTGGCTAAAAACGCGATCGGAAGTAACCGACGTCTATTATCCCGCGTTAAGAGAGCATAAAGGGCGCGAGATTCACGAAAAACAGGCGGATGGCTTCGGCGCGGTGCTGTCGTTTAAGACGAAAAATAAACAAAAGGCGATCGACTTTCTAGGCGCGGTCAAATACGCGGCGGCTGCGGTGAGTTTGGGCGGCGTGGAAACGATCGTCTCTTATCCCGCGCAGATGAGCCACGCCGCAATGCCGCAAAAAGAGCGCGAGCGGCTCGGCATAACCGATTCGCTGATTAGAATCTCGGTAGGCTTGGAAGATATAGACGATCTGATCGCGGATTTTGAGGAGGCGTTGCGATGAAAATTGATACCGTTTGCGTTCGCGGATCGCGATCTTTCGACCCCGTTACGGGAGCGATCAGCGTTCCGATCTACAACTGCGCCACGTTTCGCCACCCCGAACTTGGCGTTTCTACTGGATACGACTATTCGCGGGCGATCAATCCGACGCGATCGGCTTTAGAAGAAACGATCGCGCTTTTAGAGCGCGGCAAAAGCGCGCTTGCTTTCGCTACGGGTATGGGCGCGATCTCCGCGTGGATTAAACTATTTATGCCAAAAGATCATATTATAGTTTCCGAAGATTTATACGGCGGCACATATCGGCTTTTCAGCGAATACTACGAAAAATACGGCTTTGAGTTTTCGTGGATCGACACAAGCGACGTCAATAAAGTTAAAGCGGCGCTAAAAGAGAATACGAAGGCGATCTATATCGAAACGCCTTCAAATCCGATGATGAAAATTACCGATATTCGCGCTATGGCGGATCTGATACATAATCGCGGCGGTTTGCTTGCCGTCGATAACACGTTTCTTACGCCGTATTTTCAAAACCCGCTTGATTTTGGCGCGGATTTTGTCTTACATTCGGGCAGTAAATATCTATCGGGGCATAACGACGCGCTCTGCGGATTTATTATTCACTCCAACGACGAGTATGAAACGCCTTTGCGCGAAACGCAAAAAAGCGAGGGCGCGACGTTAAGCCCTTTTGATTCTTGGCTTTGTTTAAGAGGCTTAAAAACTTTGGCGATCAGAATGGAACGCCACCAATCAAACGGCAGAGCGATCGCCGAGTTTTTGCGCGATCACCCTAAAGTCGAGCGCGTCTTTTATACGGGGTTTGAAAAAAACGAGATCCTTCAATCGCGGGGGCATAACGGAATGATCAGTTTTTATATCAAAGATCCCGCCGACGTCGCAAAGATATTAAAAAAGGTCGAACTGATCTTATTTGCCGAGAGTTTAGGGGGCGTGGAATCGTTAATAACCTATCCGCTTGTTCAAACGCACGGCGCTATTCCGGAGGAGATGCGGATTTCGGCGGGCGTTACCGATCGTCTGCTTCGCCTTTCGGTTGGCATTGAAAATCCGCGGGATATAATCGCCGATCTAAAAAACGCTCTGGAGTAACGTATTTTCGGCGGCGAGCGCTTCGTAACGGAGTGGGGGGGGGGGGGGAGCGCAAGGCGCGGAGGACGGAGCGGTAGGCCGTCCCCAGCCGTTAATCGCGGAGAGAAGCGCCCGCCGAGAAGCAAAGCGAAACGGCGCAAGGCGTGAAAATTGGCGCGGATACGCGCTTTTGCAAGCGGGCGTTATTGCAAACAATAAGGGCTTTTTGCAAGGCGCGCAGTTTGGCAAGAGGCGGCGGATTAAACGTAGGGCGAGTTAGCCAAGCCGTAAAACGTATAGGGGCGTAGTCCGTCGATTCGTCTAAAATTGTTGGGTGGTTTATTGCAATTTTTGGAATGGTAGTTGCTAATTAAGCCAAAAAACGAAAAGGATTTTAGATGCGTTGCGCGTTGGTTTGGCTTTCTATCGCAATTTATCTAGCAGCGGCGAACGTCTATCAGGTTCCGCTGGAAAACGGCGCGTGGCGGCTTATCGGTATCAACGGTTTTGTTCAAAAAACGCCGCATAGCTTTGAAAGCGGCAACGGCTGGACGACTATCCTAGAATATGACGACGACGAGGGCAACTTTACGCGGGATCGTTTAAGCGACGGCGCGATTAGCTCCTCTATAAACCACGATCAGGGCGACGAAGTTTTATCTACGATCGGGCTTAAGATTTTAGAAAACGATTCTGATTTAATTACCGCCGCGATCAACTATGAAATCCTTAATAAAGACGCTAATAAATCTATGCTAGGAATGTTTGTAGCAAGCGCGGGCGAAGGCAGAAAAGCCGATTTAGAGATTCGCTTTCAAGAGGATTACAAAGGTAAAACTTTTTATATTAAGTTCAATAACGGATTGGTTATGCAGGGCGTTTTTGATCCCAAATATACGCAAGGCGCGCCCGCTACGCTTGAAGCGAAAAAAGATCCTACTACGGAAGTTTCGCGTATTCTCGATCTGATCGACGCGGATCTAAGCGACAATAATTTAAGCGCGTTCGATTATTTTTCGGTTTCGTGCCACAGCCTTTATTGCGTAAATAGCAATATCGTAACGGGCGGTCGTCAAAAACTATCGGACGGAACGCTTATCGCCTACTCGTGGAATCAAGCCTCGCAGACTTGGGCGATTTTTAATTCAAAAAGCCAAAATAACGACTTCGATCATTTTGAGGCGGGCAAAGCCTATTGGGTTAGGATCGACGCGCCAAACAACGCAAACGCAGGGTTAATTTTAGCCGCAAGCGATCTAACCAAAGAGGTTTATAATAATAAGCTAAATAACGGCTGGAATATGCTTAGTTTTAACGATAGTTTTTTACGGCATACGCCCTCCGCAGTTTTCGCGCCTAACGCGGATATCAATGGCTTAAAAGTTAGAGATAATTTTGCGAAAAATATCGTTGAAATTAACGCAAGCTCCGCCGCCGACGCGGCAAGATGGTTTAACCGCAAGATATACGAGCTAAATCAAAAGGGCGAAAACGGCTGGAGGATCAGGGCGTATCCCGCTAAAAACGCAAGCGGCGAAGAAGGGATCGTTTTGATTAGCGACGAGGATTTTGGCGTTACGGCAAGCGGATTAAAAACCGTCGCCAATCAGGAGCTATTATCGGGCGCGATCGAAACGCCAATTTTTAATATGACGCGAGTGGACGAACATATTTTGGCGCTAAGAACAAACGGGGCGCTTTTTGGCGCGAACGCTCCAAGTCCAAAAAAAGCCGCGATACAGATCGGTTTTGCGGGCGATAATATAATGAGCGCGATCGATCTTGGCGGAGCGACAAGTTATGGAGACGTTTTAAGCGCAATTAATTCGGCTTTGGCGGCAAATAGTTTAACAAAGAGCGGAGCCGTTCTGATCGACGAAGATTTCAGCGGCGAATATAAAACCATTTTAATATCCGCTAATAAAAGATTATATGCGCGCGATACGACCTTTTTACGGCTTTTTGATTACGACGACGCTTTATCTGGCGAAGAGTTTTTATTACGCGGCGTTTCGGACGTTCCAGTTGAATATAATAACGATATTGCGGATAAAATTAACGACTATACCACTTCTACGGGTATTATCGCCTATAAGATTTCGTCGGATCGCGTTTTATTAAGCTCGATCGCTACTAAAAACTTTGAGCTAAAAGAGCTTGGAAAACGCTCTCAATTTACCGATCGCTATCTTTACGAGGAAAGTAATAAAACGACAAAAGGCGCGATCGACGAGGTATATTCGCATACGGCGCTTTCAAGCGCGGCGATCGACGAAAACGGCAAGCCTTATAAAGCGGCGGTTTTAACCGACGATCTAAGTTTTACGGCGCAATTTAGCGCGGATTTTCCTATTGACGGCGCTCTTTATAATTTGCAAAACGCCGCCGGAGGTTCTAGCGCGCCGGATATTATCGTAGGCGGCGTTACTAGAAACGACAAAACTATCTTGTGGCGACAAGCCGATTTAACCGTCCCCGTCGATAACCAGCGAAGCGCCCTTTCGCGCTTTAATCTTTATAAGCTTCATAAGGATCGCGGTTATTGGGTTTATATGCGGCAGAGCGGCGCTCAAAGCGCCGTAACAAGCGGCGCTAAATCTTTACAACCTTCGATAACGCGCCGATATTCTAATATATTTGATTCTAACGGTTCAAACGCTATCGCAAAAACGCGCAACAATATCTCTTTAGATATTTCGATCGACGCAAACGGATTTGACGCTATAACGCAAAATCCGATCGAGATGCCCGAAAACGTATTTTTACATATCGACGGGCGAAGCGCGCCGCTTCTAAAAAACGGGGCGAGCCACAACTACTTTGTATCGCTTAACGATCAGGATTTAGAGGCGTTGGGCGAAAAACCGTTTAACGCGCCAAAAACGGGCTTGGGGTTGTATTTAACAAGCGGACTTGGCGCTAGGGTTTTAGACGAGCGGCTAACATTTGACAACCGCAAGCCGCGCCCGATCGAATACGCTTTCGATACGAAAGAAAACGGAGGAAATCGCGGCGGTTTGATTATCGATCGTAAAGAGGCGGCAAAAATCCATATATACGAGGGTAATTTATCCGATAACGGAAATAGCGCGGAACTGATCTACGAAGGAGCGCAAGAGAGATTAAATATCCTTTCGCTTTACGAGATAAATTACGACCATCATAAACCCTTTTACGATTTAAGGATCT
Source organism: Helicobacteraceae bacterium (assembly GCA_031275395.1). Classification (GTDB taxonomy): domain Bacteria; phylum Campylobacterota; class Campylobacteria; order Campylobacterales; family SZUA-545; genus JAIRNH01. Next base: position 30,500 of record JAISOU010000021.1, read on the forward strand.
TAGGCGAAGCGTCAAACGGCTTACAATCCGACTCGCGGCGGCTTTTTTACGCGCCGCTCTACAAAGGAACGCATTTGCTTTCGGTTAATGCGATTACGGACGGAGCGGATAAGAACGCTACGCCGATTGCGTTTGATTTGGACGGACAAAATTATAAAGAGTGGGTGGATAACTACGGCGCGCCGACTGATAGCGGCGTTCAGCTTTCTTTAAGCGGCAACGAACATAACGCGACCGATAGCAATACGACCGCGTTAATATATCAATCCAAAAACCTCTCTCTTTCAATTAGCGGAACTCCTATCGACTCCGACCTTAATTTAGACGGCGTTATTGTGGGCAGAATTGTCTATACCCTTTCGCAACAAGGCGATCTATTTTATTTTTATCATAAAGAGCGCGATCGACTTGCCTACGGATACTTTAGCGATGTAAGTGGTACGATCAATTTAACGCCGATCGATTCCAACCAAACGATCGTCGATCCGCGCAGAACGCCATAAATATCGTTAAACGTTTCTGACGTTCTCGTCATTTCCGCGTCCTGCGCCGTTCCGTTCCGCTTCTCGGCGGGCGCTTTGTGGGAATGAGAAAGAAAGGGATACAGGAATGACGGAAAGCGGCGGTTTTGTTGCGCCAAAGGTAGGTTTAGAATACGTTGGTTTTAATTAGTCCCGTCGTTCTTACGCGATAAAGCGTAAGAACGACGGGAATGGCTACTGAAGCAATCTTAAGACGTTCTGTTGAACGGCGTTTGCTTGGCTTAAAGCGTAACTGCCGCTTTGGATCAGAA
>JAISOU010000034.1 GCA_031275395.1 Helicobacteraceae bacterium
ATTAGCGGATACGATCCGTTTTGTATGTTTTCGGGCGTTGGCTCTACGCCGTTAATGGCTAATAGGCGAACGCCCTGCGCTTTCATCATATCCGTAACGAAAAATCTAAACGAATAGCCGATCGCGTTTTCGGCGTTGCGATAATGGGCGATTTGTCTAACTAAGCCGCTCATCTCGTCATGCCATTCTTCTTCAAGCGCCTTTTTTAATTTTAATCCTTTCATCACGCCGTTTTCCATCGTCGTTTGACTGCCCGAATTTTCGTTGCGCTGGAAGGCTAGAATTTTTTCGTCCGCGCCGCCTACTTCGCGCCAATTGGTTATTTCGCCCGTATATATCTTTTGGAGCTGCTTGATCGTAAGCGATTTGATCGGATTATGTTCGTTAACCAAAAATACAAACGCCTCTTTGCCAATCGGCGCGAGATCAAACTCTACGTCCGCTTCTCTTGCCGCCCGTAGCTGTTCGTTCGAGGGCGCGAAAACAAAAATTAGATCGGCTCTGTCGTCGCGCAATTGGTCGTATAGTCTAAGATACGCGTAAGGAGTGGCGCTGCATTGAAGATACTCTTCGGCGTCGTACGAGGTTTTATATATCGCTTTTGCGGCGGCAATAAAGATCGGGCAAAACGCAGTCGCGCCATCGAGTTTGGGCAAATCGTTTTCAAAATAGATCGTTGGCGGCGCGTTCAGCGTTATAGCGCGATCGTTTGGAGAATCGTACATTGCCTCCGTATCGGCTAGGCTTTGCGAAATTGTATAGCTATTTTTGTACGAAACCTGCGCGGCAAATACGAATAGTTCGCATGCGATAACGAAGAGCGAAATATATATCGCTTTTTTGTTGATCGCGACGGGTTTTTTGCTCGTCAAACCCGCGCCAAAACCTATCGCGAAACATGCATAAACAAACGCCGCAAAGCCAAAAAGAAACAGCAGTGTCAACAAGACGTCGTTTTCAAGTCCCATGCGAGCAATATATAGACAATAAGATATATTAACGCCGATCAGCGTTATAATAGGCGGCAAAAATAACGCGAAATAAGTTTTGAAATAGTCGTCCGTCGTTCTTCGTCTAGCGGCGAAAAACCCAAGCGGCGCCGTTAGTAGCGCGGGCAACAGAGCGGCTATAATTAGCGTCGCGTTACCCATCGATTCTGCAACTAAACCCCAGTCGAGCAATTTGAGTCCGATAATTAACGCGACGAACAAGATAATCATGGCGAAAATAGGCGCGTAAATCAGCGCGTGTAAATAGACGTTATTTTTCAGAAAGTTTTTTATTCGCAAATTACGCCTTTGATTTTGCGTTTTTTAACCGCTCTTCGCGCTCGGCTTCTTGCTCTTTGTATAAAACCGCGCAACCTTTCGCAAGCTCTCGGACGCGCAAAATAAATTGCGCTCGTTCCGTCTGTCCGATCGCTTTTCTTGCGTCTAATTGATTAAAGGCGTGGCTGGCGATCAAGCATTGATCATAGGCGCATAGCGGCAACCCCGCCGCTAATATATTTTTACACTCTTTGAAAGCGGCTTCAAACTGCTTAAATAGCATATCGGTATCGGCGATCTCAAAGTGGTATTTGCTAAACTCGAATTCGTTTTCAAAATGCGCGTCCGCATAGGTAAAGCGCTCGTTCCATTTAATACTAAAAACGCTATCGACGTTTTGCAGGTACATCGCCAACCGCTCCGCGCCGTATGTGATCTCTACCGCTACGGGATCGCAGGGCAAACCGCCAATTTGTTGAAAATAGGTAAATTGCGTTATTTCCATACCGTCCAACCATACTTCCCAGCCAAGCCCCCACGCGCCCAAAGTAGGCGATTCCCAATTGTCTTCGACAAAACGAATATCGTGTTTTTTTATATCCAGTCCAAGATATTCAAGGCTTTTTAGATAAAGCGTTTGAATGTCGTTCGGAGATGGTTTTATTAAAACCTGAAACTGATAATACGCGCCGAGTCGATTAGGATTTTCGCCGTAGCGCCCGTCGGTAGGGCGGCGGCTTGGAGCGACGTACGCCGCGCTCCACGGTTTGGAATCGAGGCTTCTTAGTAGCGTCGCGGGGTGAAACGTCCCTGCGCCTGCGGGCAGATCGTAAGGTTGCAAGATCGCGCAACCTTGATCGCGCCAATAGCTCTGGAGTTTTAGGAGCAGATCGCTAAAATATGTCATCTTTTCGGCTTTCTTTCGTCAATAATTAGCGGATTTTACTCAATCGCGGCTTTGGCTTTCGCAATCGCAATTAAATAAACCGCAAAAATATCCGACCTAACGTATATGATAATTTTTTCCATTAGCGGCGCCGTTTTATGAAAAAGAAGCGCCTAGATCTACAAACCAATACGCCAAGCCTAAACCGTCGCAAAAAACGCTTTCTACAGCACGATCGGCAAGAGTTTTTGAAACAAACGCGGCTTTAGCAAGGCAAACGCTAACGCGGCGATCGAAAAAGCCGACGCGATCTTAAACGAAGCAAACCGCTTAACGTAGCGGCATAACGCGCCGCAATATTAGGAGGTTATTTCGCGCCAAAATGAGCGACATTTCTATTCGCAAGCGTCAAGCCCGCAAAAAGTCAAAACGGCTGCAAATAGTGAGAAAAATCCGCGATAGGGCGCAAAAAAAGCGCAAAAACGAAATGTTGGCTTAAATCTCTTTTTTGCCGCCGCCACTTAATAATTCTTTAAGGTTTTCTCCTGTAGTATTACAAAATATAAAAAAATATGAAAGGCGAGAGATGAACCTATTTCTCAAGTCCGCGAGCATCGTCGCGGTTCTAGTTGCGCCCCTATCGGCGCATTTTCAGACGGTTATTACCGATAAGAGCGTAGTGGAACAGGGCGACAAACCGACGATCGCGATTCGCTACGAATTTACGCACCCCTTCGAGCAGGATATTATGAATATGATCAAGCCAACCGAAGCGGGCGTGTTTGTAGACGGCGAAAAAACTTCGATTCTTGGTTCGCTTAAAGAGTCGAAAAAGAATAAGCAGAGCGTTTGGAGCGCCTCTTACGCGGTGAAAAGTCCGGGCGTCTATCAATTTTTCGTCGATCCTGCGCCATACTTTGAGCCTGCGGAAAATAAGTTTATCCGTCATCAAACCAAGACGATCGTCAATGCCTTTGGCGCGGACGAAGGTTGGGATACGCCAATAGGCTTAAAAGCCGAAATTATCCCGCTTGCCCGCCCGTATTCCGTTTTGACGGGCGGGTTGTTTTCCGCGCAGGTTCTGTATAAAGGAAAAGCGGCGGCGGATACGGAAGTGGAGATCGAGTATTACAACGAAAACGGGAAGCTAAAAGCGCCAAACGATTCTTATGTAACGCTGGTTACAAAAACCGACGCGAACGGCGTTTTTCACGCGGCTTTGCCGCTTGAAGGTTGGTGGGGTTTTGCGGCGCTAATCGACGACGACGAAACGATCGAGAAGAACGGCGTAAAATATCCGATCGAGCTTGGCGCGGTTTTATGGATTAAAACGCAAAGTTATAAAAAATAATGCGCGTGAAAAAGCGGGGATAAAATGCATATAGCCGAAGGGGTTTTACGCCCTGAAATCTTAACGGTTGGTTGGGCGCTTGGCGCTTCGGTTCTATGCTATTCTCTTGCGACGCTAAAAAACGAAGAGATACCAAAAGCGGCGGCGTGTTCCGCGCTCTTTTTCTTAGCGTCGTTTATTCATATTCCCGTCGGAATTACTAGCGTTCATCTGATCTTAAACGGGATTATCGGAGCGTTGTTGGGTTTTCGCGCTTTTGCGGCGATCGGCGTAGCGTTAATTATGCAGGCGCTTTTATTTGGCTTTGGCGGTTTAAGCGTTTATGGCGTTAATCTTTGCATACTTGCTACGCCGTCGCTTTTAGGCTGGCTTTTTATATCGCTTATTCCTAAAGAGGCGCGCAAAAATCCAGAAGCGCTTATTTGGAAAAAGCGGATCGTTTGGTTCTTGATCGGATTTTTCCCCGTTCTTTTTGGCGTTATTGCGCTTTCCGGCGTTTTGGCGCTTAACGGAGAGGGATTTTTAGAAGCGGCAAAATTTGCGCTTATAGCGCATTTACCGATCGCGTTAATTGAAGGAATCATCACGCTTTGCGCGCTTATTTATATTGAGCGGGTCAATCCGAAATTGGCGGCGTTATGAGGATTTTTGCGTTAATTTTCGCGCTTGTCGTTTCGGCTTTCGCGCATAGGATTAATCTATTTGTTACCGACGAAAACTCTACGATCTATATCCAAAGCTACTTTACGAAATCCGCGCCTTGTATGGAGTGCGACATAGCTATTTTAGACCTTGAAGGAAAAGAGCTTTTTAAGACAAAAACGGACGAAAAAGGCAAAGCCGAGATAAAGGTTAGCGATCAAAAAATCGTCGTTCGCGTCGATGGCGGTATGGGGCATCAAGCGGAGCAAACGTACGAGCTTACGGGCGAAATCGCGCAAGAGCAAGAAGAACCGCTTTGGCGGACGATTTTGAAGTTTGTCTTTTCGCTTGCTATGATCGTTTTATTTTTTGGAGTGATATGGCTAATCAAGAAGCGTTCGCGGAGCGAATAATCTGCCTTATCGTCTATTCTATCGCGATCGCGCCGAGCGATTCGATTTTCGCGCCTATGATCGTTTTGCCGATCGTCTTAGCCTATATTTTGCGGCGCGATCTATCGATTACGCTTAAGCGTTTGGCGTTCCTGAATATATTTATTATTATTATCGCGGCTAGTCTTTTATTCAACGAAGAAAATCGATTGGCGCTTTTGATCTTGATTCGATCGAATATGCTTTTGTTCGTTTCGCTGATCTTATTTGCCCGCGCCGATAGCGCCGCGATCGCGCTAGGTTTTTCAAAATTAAGAGCGCCGAAAAAATTTGTCGCCTTGCTATTTTTTACGGCAAAACTGATTAGCATACTTAGATCGGAGTTTGATCGCTTTCGTCGCGCTCTGTTTTTGAGAAGCTACCGATTAAAAACCAATATGATAAGCTATCGTTTGATCGCCTCTTTTTTGGGTTTATTGATAATTAAATGTTTCAAACGCGCCGACGCGCTTAGAAAAACGATGATTCTACGCGGGTTTAACGGCGAGATTTTAACGCTAAGCAAGCCTCGCATCGAGCTTTTTAACCTTTTATTCGCCGCTATCGCCGCGCTATCTTTTATACGCTTTGGCGCGCTATTTTAACGCGCCTTTAAGAAGCGGTTCCACTCCGCTTGTTTATTATCGTCGTAAATACGCGCGGGAGTAATAAGGCGCGTGATAAGCAAGCGATTTTTATAATGTTTTTCTATCTCTAACCATTTCGCCTTTATATTGGGAATACCGCTAAAGGTTTTTCTGGTTAAGGCGATCCGTTTTAGATTCGGCGTTTTTTCGATCGCCTCTTTTATATCGCGCCATTTTGTTACGATTTTTTCTAAACTTTTGTCTTTGAAATCCTCCAACCGATCGGCGCTTACTTCAGCGATCAGATCGATAAAGTCGATCTTGTATTTTTCGCAAAAGATAATTTTCTCCTCTTTTTTACTATTCTTTAACGATTTTTCGCCAAAAGCGATCGGCAAAATACGCCATAAATGATTTTGCTTTCTGCCGTAAAAGAAATCGGCGTTATTGTTTGGCGCGTCGGGATTAAAGGTTCCTACGATCAGCGTTTCGGTTCGCGGCGATATAGCGCGATCGTAAAACTTGTGTTTTGTGGGCATATTTCCTCTTTTTTATTTTTAGCGAAGTTTTAATACTTAACCTGCTATTATCTCTAAAAAAATATATGGAGCGTCGTTGAGCTGTTCGCTTACCATCAAAAACTTAGAGCTTTGGCGCGGAGAAAATAGGCTTTGCGATTCTATCGATTTAACAATCGCGCACAAAGAAAAAATCGCCGTTATCGGACACAACGGAAGCGGCAAAACGACGCTTTTAGAAACGATCGTAGGGCTTTGCCCGATCAAAAGCGGCGAAATCGCGCTATTCGATCAGGAGGAGCTCGATCTAAAAAGCGTCGGTTATCTTTTGCAAGACGCGGACGATCATTTTCTTTTGCCGATCGTGGAGGACGATATAGCGTTTTCGCTTTTAGCGCGAGGAATCGATCGCGAAACAGCCGCTAAAAAAACCGCCGATATTTTAGTTAAACTCGGCATAGAACGGCTTGCGAAAAACGTCGTTTATCACTTAAGCGGAGGCGAAAAAAAATTAGTCGCTTTGGCGGGCATTTTGATTGGCGATCCGAAGCTGTTGCTACTTGACGAACCCACCGCCGCGCTCGATTACGCCGCGCAAATTAGGCTTGTCGAGATCCTGCAAAAACTAGATATAAGTATGGCGATCGTATCGCACGATCGAGAGTTTTTAGAACAAATAGCGAACCGATTTTATATGCTAACGCCGCGAGGTTTGCGTCCGATCGAGGGCTACGAACGATTTATTACGCACAGCCACGACAACCTGCCGCCGCATACGCATTAAGTTAAAAACGGGTAAAATTTAAGCTAGTTCTAAATTAAGGAAAGCAAATGAGGTTGGCGGCGGCATTTTTTTTAATAGGAGCGCTAATGTGGGGAGCGGAGTTTAAGGATAGCGAATTGGCGGTTAAGAAAATCGCGCTTTTTTCGAGCGGCGTAGGTTTTTACGAATTGGGCGGCGAGCTTAACGGCGCAAGCAAAATTGCTCTCTCTTTTGATCGATCGCAGATGGACGACGTTTTGAAGTCGCTTGCGATTTACGACGCGTCGAGCGTTTCGCCGTTTATCAGTTATGCGGGGGAGGAAACAATCCAACGCGCTTTGCAGAGTTTGCGAATCGATCTAAAAGGCAAACCGACGATCGAAAATATACTTTTAAGTCTTAAGGGCGAAAGCGTCGAGATCGCCGCGCCCAAAAAGATCGTCGGCAAAATCGTCGGCGTTCAGACGCGCCAGAACGCTAAAGACGGGGCGAGTTTTGAAGAGAGCGTTTTGACGCTTTTTAGCGATGGCAAGCTAACGCAAACGACTATTAAAGAGATCGAAAGTTATAGATTTATCGACGCAAAAATCAACGAAACGCTTGAAAAGGCGCTGTTGTTTTTGGCAAGCGCCAACAACGGCGATCGGCGCGTTTTGAACCTATATCTTGACGGAAAGAAAAAGCGCGAAGTTACGACGAGTTTTGTAATAGAAGCGCCCGTTTGGAAGGCGAATTATCGTTTAGATTTAAGCCCTCAAAAGCCGTTTTTGCAGGGCTGGGCAATTATCGACAACGCAAGCGATTCTGATTGGAATAACGTCGAGCTTTCGCTGGTCGTTGGTCGTCCGGTTAGCTTTAGACAGCCCTATTACGCGCCGTTTTATACCAAACGCCCCGAACTACCTCTTATGATCGAAGGTTTCGCGCAAGCTACGACATACGAAAGCGGCTATGCGCCAGCGGTGGCGGATACGGCGTTTAACGGTAATAAATATTTGTCGCGCCCCCGATCGCCAGTTAACGATACGTCCGAAGCGTTATACGAAGCGTCCGCGCCTACGCCTTTTGCCCAAAACTACGAAACGGCTTTAGCAAAAGCGGCGGGAGAGCAGTTTGTCTATACTCTTAAAAATAAAATTTCGCTCGCAAGGCGGCAGAGCGCTATGGCGCCGCTTACGCAGGGCGCGATCGAGGCTAGAAAAGTCGTTATATTTAGCGAAAAAAGAGGGCAAAATCCTACATTGGGCGTAGAGCTGAAAAACTCGTTAGATATTAAATTGCCCGCAGGCGCGATTAGCGTTTATGACGGCGGCGTTTATGCGGGCGACGCGCTTTTAGAGTTTCTGCCGCAAAACGAGAAACGGCTGATTGGTTACGGCGACGATCTAAGCGTTCGCGGAATCGTTAATCAAAAAGTTAATAGCTCGATCGACAGCGTTAAAATTGCCAAAGGCGTTATGGCTATTACCTCAAAAAGCGTTTATTATAAAGAATACGTTTTCAAAAACAACTCCAATAGCGAAAAAACGCTGATTTTAGAACACCCGATCGCATATAACTCCAAGCTGATCGAACCTAGCAAACCTTTAGAAAAAACCGAATCGATCTATCGATTTGAAGTCGCTCTAAACGCGAATAAAGAAACAAAGTTTAGCGTTGCGGAGGAGAGCAGAGTGCAAAATCAAATAACGATTTTAGGCGTTCCTTATCATACGTTGCTTGTTTATATCAACAACGTTTCTTACCCTAAAGACGTTAGAGAGGCGTTGGAAAAAGCCGCGCCATACGCGCAGGAGCTAGATTCCGCAAAGATCGCCTTAGTAGCCGCGCAGAAAAACCTTGAACGAAAGAGTAAAGATCAGGATCGAATTCGTCAAAATCTTGTAGCCGTAGGAGCGGATAGCGCGCAGGGCAAAAACTATGCGGGCGAGTTAGCCGCTTTGGATAAAGAGATAGCGGCGCTTAACAAGTCGATCGACGATGCGATAAAAGCGCAAAACAGAGCGCAAAAAGCCTACGACGACTATATCGCAAAACTTAAGATATAGGGGCGGCGGACGGAGGTTTATTTGGCGGCTTGCGAGAAGATCGCAAGCCGTTACGAAAAACTTGGTTTTAACTATTCAAAAAGCCGACGACATTTGACGCGAAAACAAAAAGAGATCGATAAACGCGCCATTTCCTTTTTTGAAAGGTTTAACGACTTAATCTCCCTAAATTATCTGAAGTGTACAACGCTAGAAGTTAAATAGCGCCGCAGTTTAGAGCGCGGGATAAAACGCCTTCGCGTAAGCCTTCGTCAAAAGCGATCACGCGATCGTAATCGAGCGCGTCCATAATTCGTAGTAAAATCGCCGCGCCCGTAATCGTCAGATCGCCGCGATCTTTTCCCGTTAGCCTCTCTTGTTCGGCGCGATCAAGCGATTTAAGCTCGTCTTTAATATGCGCTATTTCCGCTATATCTAAACTTGTCGCATTAACGATCTTTTTATCGTAATTTTCGTAGGTTAGTCCCAATTTTATAGCGGCGAGCGTCGTAGGCGCGCCCGCTGTGGCGATCAGGGCGTTTGGGCGAGTATAGGCGCGAATTTCCTCTTTGAAAACCTCTAGGCGTTTTACCGCGTTATATAAAAAACAGTCGTCAAAACCGCGTTCGGTTAGCGTTACCACGCCGATCGACAGACTTTCGTAAGCAAAACGCGCGCCGTTTATATAAGCGACCTCGCTACTCGCGCCGCCTACGTCGATCGTTATAAAAGGCGGTTTAAGAGCGCTTTTTTGCGCGGACTCGCAAGCGGCGCGAGCGGCTAAAAGCGCTTCGGTTTCGGGCGAAATAACCTCAAAATCCACGCCGTAACTATCGCGTAAAAACTTAAGCGCCTCTTTTTGATTTTTCGCTTGCCTGAAAGATTGCGTCGCTACAGCCGCGATCGTATGGTTAGAAAAGTCGAAACGTTTTTTAGCCTCGCCGATAGCCTTCGCTATGCGTTCGAGCGCCGCGTCGCAAATAACGCCCGTAGCGACTAGATTTTCAGCCGTTCGCACAACAAATTGCGCTTCCCACAACTCGCGTCCGTTTTTGGCGGCGGCTAAAAAGCGGATCGTATTTGATCCTAAATCGATGGCGATCACGAAAGGTTAGTATAGACCGCTTGCACGTCGTCGTCGTCTTCAAGACGATCGATTAGCTTTTCAATCTCCGCGATCGCCTCGTCTGAAAACTCCTGCGGCGAATTGGGGATATATTGCAAATTGGCGGATTTCGGCTCTATCTTTAACTCCTCCAGCGCTTTGGCGATCGAGCCAAACTCGGAATACGGCGCGTATAGATAGATCGTGTCGTCGTCGATTTCTAGCTCCTCAAGCCCTGCGTCGATCAGGGTTAGCTCCAACGCTTCCGTGTCCAGACCTTCGGCTTTTTCTATCTCAAAAACCGCTTTGCGCGAAAACAAAAAGGCGATCGAACCGGGCGCCGCCAAAGCGCCGCCGCTTTTGGAAAAGGCGATCTTTACGTTTGCGACCGTGCGCGTCGGATTATCCGTAGCGCACTCTACGATCATCATAACGCCGCGAGGGCCTTTGCCCTCGTAAGCGACGATCTCAATATTCGCCGCGTCTTTGCCGCTCGCGCGCTTGATCGCCGCTTCAATATTATCTTTGGGCATATTTTGCGCTTTTGCCGTCAAAATAGCAGTCCGCAGTTTCGGATTCAGCGCGGGATCGCCGCCGCCCTCTTTTGCCGCCATTGTGATAATCTTCGCCAACTTAGGAAAAACCCTAGACATATTCGCCCAGCGTTTCTCTTTTGCCGCCTTGCGATATTCAAAAGCGCGACCCATATTTATGTTATCCTTCGTAAAACTTGATAAAATGAACGCGATTATAATTTAAGCGCGCTTGGCTACAATCCGACGGCAACGACTACGCCTTTAGAGTCCTTTATGGAGTAGTAGCGTCCCGCTCTTTCTAACGTTTCGTATGGACGAATGGCTATAGCGTTCATTTGGATTGGTTAGCGTCGATAGCGGCGAGGGCTTGTTTAGAGTCTTTATATATTTCCCAATCGGGATTAACCTTGTCGACTATTTGTTCAAACAGAGATCTGGCTTTAATCAGATCTTTTTTAACGCCTAAGCCGTCTCTATACATTGTGGCGATCCAATATAACGATGCGTAATATTTGTGCTTGTCAAAAGATAGCTGAAACCATTCGATCGCTTTGGGATAGTTTTTATAACCCTCTTTATATAGAAGCCCTAAATTATGGGCGGCGTATTTATTGCCCATATTATACGAAACCTCATACCATTTTATAGCTTTAGGATAGTCTTTAAGCGTTTCATCATAAAGCAAACCTAAATCATTAGCGGCTTTTTTATCTCCCTGATTATGCGCGATCTCATACCATTTTATAGCTTTAGGATAGTCTTTAAGTATATCGTCGTAAAGCAAACCCAAAGAATAAGCCGCGTCTTTATCGCCCTGATCGTGAGCGATCTTAAACCATTTCAAGCTGTTATTGTAGTCTTGTAGCTCTTGCTTATAAAGCAGTCCTAAAGCTCTCGCCGAGCTTGTATCGCCCATTTTATACGCTTTTTCATACCATTCGATCGCTTTAGGATAGTCTTTGTCCCTATCTTGGCTCATCGTTCCTAATCCGTAAGCGCTTTCGGCGCTTCCCATTTCATAGCCCGTCTTATACCATCCTCTTGCGTTTTTGGGATCGTCCAGATACTTGTCGTATACCATTCCAGCGCCATAAGCGCAATCTTT
>JAISOU010000008.1 GCA_031275395.1 Helicobacteraceae bacterium
AACGGATCGTATCCGCTAATCATGGAATTTTATATTATCGCTAGAAAAAACGATATAAGCGAAAATTCGCAGAAACTGATCGATTGGTTTTTAAGCGAGCAAGGACAGGCGCTGATCGAGGACGTCGGCTATACGCCGATTAAACGGGCTGTCGATCGCTCCGCGCTTCAAAACTAACGTACAATGCCAATGTTAAGCTTTGAAGCGCTATGCTTGCGCCAATTTCACAAAAAGGAGCGCGCATGCCTTTGCCTTCCATTTTCACCTTCACCCCCCCCCCCCCACCCCCGCTAACAGAGCGGCGAACTTGCTTGCTTTTTAGCGGATTTATTTTCTTTTTGGTTTTTCTAATCGGTTGCGGCGACGGATCGGGCGGCGATTCTAGCGGTAATTCCAACGCGGGATCAAACTTATGGTGTCCTAGCATCAGTACGGGCAACGGCGGCAACGGCGGCGTGGAGAGCTACGATAGTTTTCCCTTATTCGATACCAGCGGATATAGAGTTAGAAACTCGACGGCAACGCTACGTTACCATGTTATAGATAGCGACGAGGCGGACGCGCTAAGAAACAGATTGTCCGACTATACCAACGTTTTGGGACAGGGGACGTATTACCAAAAATGCAATCTTGAACGCGGAATGCACGCGGAGGCGGTTTTCTATAGCGACGCCGCCGAATATGCGCTTGAGCTGAAACTGTTTGGAAACGGCGATTTTATTCCAAACCTCGATAAGTTCAGATATGTGTTTGGCGAAATAAACGCCGCGCCCGGCTTTTACTACGTAATTCGTACTTACGACGACGATATACAAGCAAAAATAAACGATTACGTAGAGAGCGCCAAAGCCAACAACTATTCATGCAATAGCGCTAGCTGCAGAGATCTTAGCGCCGGCATCGCCGCAAGATGGTTTAATTATTTTAGGGGTTATGTAGATTGGCACGTGGATTACGACGGCGAATAGGCTTTTGGTTTAAGCGCTCGCGGCTCTCCGGGGACGATAGTCGCAACGCGAAAAGTTTGCGCGGATTATTTATCGACAAAAATAATCGTAGCGATCTGTTCGCAAGCGCGTTTAAGCGGCGAGCGTAAAACGGCGCAAAAACGGACGCGGCAGGGTTTATTGACTAGAATACGATCCATGAAAAAGAACAACGACTACATCAAAATCGCTATTATCGGAGCGGGCAAGGTGGGTATGACCGCCGCTTACGCTTTGTTGCTGGCGGGCGGCGCTCACGAGATCGCGCTGTACGCCCGCGATAGGCGCAAGTTGCTAGGCGAAAAGCTGGACCTCGAACACGCTATGGCGCTTTCGCACAAAACTACGATCTCCGTTAGCGACGATCCTTCGGAGCTTCGCAACGTCGATATTTTCGTATTTTGCGCGGGCGCGGCGCAAGCGCCCGGCGAAACTAGGCTCGATCTTGCCGCAAAAAATATCAAAATCGCGGACGATCTGATTCCTAAGCTGATGAAAGCGTCTCCCGAAGCGATTTTGCTGATGATCGCAAACCCAGTCGATCTATTGACCTTGCGCGCGAGAGAAATCACGGACGCGAAGCGGATTTTTGGGAGCGGAACGCTGTTAGATACGGCGCGATTTCGCTTTCACCTAAGCGAGTTTTTGCGCGTCCATCCGCGCTCGATTCACGCCTATGTGCTAGGCGAACATGGCGATCACAGTTTTCCCGTAATTTCAAGCGCAAATATCGGCGGACAACCGCTAACAAGTTTTCCAGAATTTTCGCGCGACAAGGCGTTAGAAGCCTACCACAAAGCGCGCGGCGCGGCGTACGCGATTATCGAAAGCAAAGGCGCGACCTATTATGGAATTGGCGCGAGCATAACCAAGATCGTTCGATCGATCGTAACAAACGGGCAATCGGTTTTGTCGCTTAGCGTTCCGATCGACGACTATTACGGTCAAAGCGATATGGCGATCTCCGTTCCTTGCATTTTGGGGCGCGAAGGGGTGGAGCGAATCATTAAGGTTTCGCTCGATAGCGACGAACAGGAGCAATTAGCAAGCGGCGTCGCGGCGTTAAAGGATGTCTATGCCGCAAGCAAATAAAAGCGGCGAACCATACGTAGCAAAATGGTTAAAAATTTTGCGCCGAATCGGCGCTTTTTTTGGTAAAAATAACTATTTATGGAGTTTAGTTTATGCGCCGATCGTAGCGCAATTTATCGCGTTCATATGGCTTGTATATCAAGAGCCAACGCCGTTTGAGGCGGCGCTTGCCGCTATAGCGATCGTCGTTTTCTCGCTGGGCTATTTCAGATCGAAAAAATTAGAGGTAAAAGACGGCTATTTCAAAACCTATTTCCCCCTGTTTTTGCCGATTGCAATCTCTGCGTTCAACTACTATTTAGGTTACTCCTATCAAATTTACGAGCTTGTCAATCTCTATGTTGCGGGCAACACGGTCGTATATGCGTTTACTATTGCCAACCTGATATATATCCTTGCCATTTATATGATAGCGCTGTTTTATTCGCCGCTTTATTTTGCCGCGATCACAACGACGGTTTCTTGCGCATACGCCGCCGGTTTCGCCTTTGGGCTTTATGGAAAAAAAATCGCCGTAGCCAATAAAAAATCGATCTATTTTTCGCTCGCGACGCTGGTAATTTTATTCTTGCCTTTAGCGCCAATAGCTATTTACAAAAACTCCTATACGCTTTCAAGCAAGATTCAATCGTTAGATCCGATCGGCAAAGAAAACAACCGTATATATCGCGGAGGCGATCAAAGCGAAGACTATCGCGCGCTAAGAGGGGAGCCAGCGATCTATTTTGAAAATAATTTACCTAAATTAGACGGCGCTACGGCGTTTTATCCGATCTACGCTTCCGCCGCCAAAGCCCTATATAAAAAACCCGACAATCTCGACGAGAATAGATTTAAATATAATTATTTTAATTTGTCAACCACAGAATGGGCTTACGGAAAACTAATCAATGGTAGCGTCGATCTGATCTTTGTTCTCGCGCCCGCGCCAGGGCAATTAAAGCAAGTCGCCGCCCGCATCGACGCCGATCTCCGCGTTCCCGAACTAACTTTTACGCCGATTGGCAAAGAGGCGTTTGTATTTTTGGTTAATGAACATAATCCGATCAGATCGCTTACGATCGAGCAGATTCAAAAGATATATACGGGCGAAATAACCAATTGGCGCGAAGTAGGCGGAAACGACGCAAAGATTATGCCCTTTCAGCGCAATGAATATTCGGGTAGTCAGGCGACGATGAAAAACGGCGTGATGAAAGGGCTGGAACTTATTGAGCCGTTTATAGAGACGATAAGGGGAGATATGGGCGGGCTTATAGACGCCGTAGCCGATTATCGCAACGCCGAAAACGCGATCGGCTATTCGTTTAGATTTTTCGTTACGGATATGATGAAAGCGCAGGGCGTTCGCCTATTAGCCATTAACGGCGTAGAGCCAACGC
>JAISOU010000062.1 GCA_031275395.1 Helicobacteraceae bacterium
ACTTCTCAAAATCCAGCGGATTTTAAGGTTGTCGCGCTACAATGATCGCAGTTAAGCGGCTTGTAAAAGTTAGCTTTAGATAAATCCTACTTCAAAGGAGTCTCTATGGTATCCCAAAGCATAAACGAATCTTTCTTCACCGAGAGAGAGAAGATCAGGTTCGGCAAAATCGACTTTTTAACCCCTCCTTGCGACTGCTATCCCGAATGTTTAGAGAACGATATTTTAAATTACGAAACCGAATACGATCGTAGCGTCGAAAATTATGTAATTAAAAACTTTAAAATTCAACTAAGGTTTGAGATGAAAAAACCGCGCAAAGAAATAGTCCTTATTCACAAGCTGTACGGCGGCGGCGATGCGTCTATACTTGCCTTTTCGTTTCTCGATCTTGCGCCCGAAGTCAAAGCGCATATTGGTAAAGTCGTAGAAAAATTAGGCGAATACGACGCGGTTCATATTCGCCATAGCGATTATAAAACCGATTACAAAACATTTTTATACGAAATACCAAACGGCGATCGTAAAATCGCGCTTTGTACCGATAGTTACGAGGTTCAACAATACGCTAAAAGTTTCTTTGGCGATCGGGTAACCTGCGTTTCGGATATACCCGATACTGGCGGCAGACCTTTGCACGGCAATGAAAATCTCGATCGCTATCAAACCAATCTTACCGCGCTAACCGATCTTTTCGTTTTGGCGAGCGCCAAAAATCTTTATATTACGCGGCATAAAGGCGGCGGTCTGTCGGGCTTTGGCGCTCTTGCAATGAATCTAAATAAACGTCCGAAACTGGTTAAACGCCTGATTTTCGGCGAAAATCGCGAGGGCTAAAAGCAAAAACGGCACAATAACGCAATTTGTTTGCAAAAAACGGAAATTTGTTAGAGAAAGCCGCAAGTGTCGCTAATTCGCCTGTCTAGTTCCGCTTTTGTTCGCAACCTTTCGCTTTTGCGCGATCGCGCCGCAAACGCTAAGATCGCCGCCGTGCTAAAGGATAACGCCTATGGGCACGGGCTAAGCGAAATGGCTGCGTTATGCGCCCAAAACGGCGTGAAACACGCGATCGTTCGCAACCGCGACGAGGCGAAGGCGATCGCGCCTCTTTTCGACGAGGTTTTGATTCTTGCCGACGAACCGAGCGACGACGCGCCGCAAAACGTTAGTTTCGCGCTAAACGACGAGCGCGCCGCCTCTGTTTGGGCGAGTAAAACGAGGGTTCATCTCAAGATCGACGGCGGAATGCACAGAAACGGCGTCGCGCCAAACGCGATTGAACGGACGGTCGAAACGCTTTGGGAGCGCGGGCTGATTTTGCGCGGCGTTTTTTCCCATTTGCGATCCGCCGACGTTTTATCGACCGAGTTTTTTTGGCAGGAGAAAAACTTCGCGCTTATGCGAGAGCGGATTGTCGCCCTCTGCGATCGCCGCGCTATGCCGCGCCCTCTTTTTCATCTACGCGCTAGCGCGGGCGCGTTTCGCGCCAAAACCTCCGAAAGTTACGATCTGATCCGATCGGGGATCGCGCTCTACGGCTATTGCGATTTGGATTTTCCGTTTGAAAAGCCGCCGCTAAAACCCGTCTTGTCGCTCTGGGCGCATAGGATTGCAAGGCGCGAATTAACCCCGCGCGATCGCGTAGGTTACGGCGGCGTTTTCGAGACGCCAAGCGATCTGAGGGCGGGCATTTACGACATAGGTTACGGCGACGGTTTTTTGCGGCTTAACGGTTTGGAAGGCTACAAAACGCCCGAAGGCAAAAGGCTTTTGGGGCGCGTCAGTATGGACAATATGGCGATCGAGGGCGACGACGAGTTTATTTGCGTATTGGACGACGCGCAAAAGTTGGCGAAACTACGCGCGACGATTAGCTACGAGGTTCTTGCGCGGCTAAGCGCGAATATCAAGCGCGAGATTGTTTAGCGCTGATTGCGTCCAGATCGAGCGCAAAGATTCCGTCGATTCCGAGCGAGGCGATTTTTTCTATCGCGTTAGAGGGCGCGATCGCGAGGATTTTAATATCGTATAAGTAGCGATCGGCTAGTTTTTGCAACTCTATCGCAAGCGCTATATGAGCAACTGCATATCTGATTTTTGTAGCGGCGCACAAGATAAAATCGCGGCTATTTGTTAATATGGCGGCGATCTCTATATCGGCGTTTGCGTAAAACTCCAAATCTTGCTCCTGAAACTCCAAAACGATTAACGATCCCGACGGCGTTTTTTTGATCTCCTCGATCGTATCCGCAAAAAAAATCTCCGTTTGCGCGTCGATCGCCCTATTAACGCCGATCATAATCATTTTTAGCCTCCGTAGCGCACTTTTTTGAGCAAAAGGTTTTACCGCCGCTTGCGATCGCCTCTTTTTTTGTTACATAGGTTTCGCACAGATCGCATTTGACAAGAGTTTCTATTTCGTCGTTAGAACGCTCTTTTCTGCCAAAGAATACAAACATAATCGCCGCTATACTCGCCAAAATCGCCAAAAACTTCCACATTTTCCAAACCTAAACGCCAAAATCAAAGGGATTTTATCCTATTACCCTTGAAAAACCGCCGATCGGATCGGTATAAGCAAAATATCGCTATATTGGCGTATTTTCAAACTATAAAGGGCGGTCAAGCAAAACGTGATAGAGAAGTTTTATAATAATCTAAAGCGGTTTAGTCATATATAAAAGCCGATTTTCGGCGCGAGTTTTAAGCGAGAGAGAACAATGAAACAACACACAATCGCCTCGCCGGTCGAGATTGTCGGCGTGGGACTACATAGCGGCAACCCCGTGCGAATGAGGCTATGCCCCGCGCCGGAAGATTTCGGCGTCGTTTTTGTCCGCGACGACTTGGGCGTATCAATTCCGATCAAGACGGAAAACGTCGTCGATACGCGGCTTGCGACGGTAATCGGAGCTAAAAACGCGACAATCTCCACTATCGAACACTTTTTATCGGCGACGCTCGCTATGGGAATCGACAATTTAGAGGTCGGCATAGACGGCGACGAAGCGCCTATTATGGACGGATCGGCGGCAAGTTTTTGTATGCTCTTCGAGGAGGCTGGAATCAGGACGCAAGAAAAACCCAAAAAAGCGATTGTCGTTCAAAAGCCAATCGAGGCGCGTATCGGCGATAAGTTTGCGCGTTTAACCCCCTATAAAAGTAGCGAGATTCTATTTGAAATTAGGTTTGATCACCCCGCGATCCAGCGGCAGGAGTTTCGCTTTATTTTTTCAAAAGAAAACTACATAAAAGAGATAGCGCGAGCAAGAACTTTCGGCTTCTTAAAAGAGGTCGATTATATGCGTTCGATCGGCAAAGGATTGGGCGGCAGTTTAGACAACGCGATCGTGCTTGACGAAAAGCGCGTATTGAACGCGGGCGGATTAAGATTTTCCGACGAGTTCGTGCGGCATAAGATTTTAGACGCGATCGGCGATATGGCGTTTTTGGGCGCGCCGTTTTTGGGGCGTTACGAGGCTTACGCGGGCAACCATCACCTAAATCATCTACTGGTAAAAGCGCTTTTAAGCGATCCCGAAGCCTATAAGATTGTAGAAGCCGACGGCGCGAAAGCGGAGGCAAAAGAGTTAGAACATGCGTTTGCCTAACGCGATTATTCTTTTAATCAGCGCGACAAAACCCGCTAGGCTCGCCGTTTATAATGAAAGCGGCGAAGCGTTAGAGTTTTTTGAAATAGACAAGCCTTTAAGCGACGGGCTATTTTCGATTATGAAAGCGATCGATATTCGCTTTAATATCGTTAAGGTTTTATACGCAAGAGGGCCGGGCAGCTTTATGGGATTAAAGCTCGGCTATATTTTCTTGAAAACATTTGCGCTCGCTAGGGATATTCCGTTTTTAGCGACCGATAGTTTTAACCTAAGCGGCGATCGCCCGATCTTGGCGCACGGCAAACGGCGCTTCGTCAAAAAAGATAAGCGAATCGAGATTGAGATATTTGACGCGCCTTTTGAGGAGAGTTTGAAGCCGCCAAATAGATTAGATATAACTCTTTTTGACGATCAAACGCTTCCAAATTATATCTTGGACGCGGCGTAAAGGAAAGCATTGAAAATTATCGTTCCGGCGACCAGCGCCAATATGGGCCCAGGATTTGATTGTTTGGGCGTAGCTCTAAAGTTTTATAACGCGATCGATATTCAGCCTTCAAAGTTTTTTAGCGTGTCGGTGCGGGGAGAGGGCGCAAGATTTTTGAAAACCAAAAACGGCAACGCTTTTTTAAATATCTTTTATAAAACCTATAAGCGTTTAACGGGCGCGGACGGCGCGTTTCGTTTTCGTTTTGAAAACAACATTCCGCTTTCGCGCGGTTTGGGAAGCTCATCGGCGGCGATCGTATCGGCGTTAAGCGCCGCGTATTTGACGGCGAAAGTTCCGCTGGACAAACGTCTGATTCTAAACGAGGCGCTAACTTACGAGCAGCACCCCGACAATATCACGCCGGCGACCTTTGGCGGCTTTTGCGTATGCGCGGTAGAGGAGGCGGAGGTCGTTTTCAGCCGCGTTCGCCTAGAGGATCGGTTGCGGGCGGTCGTTACGATCCCCGACAAGCCGATCTCCACAAGATTAAGCCGAAACGTCCTGCCAAAAAAGCTGAAAATCGAAGACGCGACTTTTAATATCGCCCGTAGCTCGCTTCTAACCGCCGCGCTTTTAACAAAAGATTACGATCTGCTTCGCGCCGCGTGCGAGGATCGCCTTCATCAGGCGATCAGAATGCGTTTCCTTCCCGAATTATTCGAGGTTCAGAAAACCGCTTTTGAAGCGGGCGCGCTATCCTCCTCTTTAAGCGGAAGCGGATCGAGCTTTTTTCACCTTGCCAAAGACGGCGACGACGCGCTAAAAATCGCCCTCGCCCTTCGCAAAGGTTTTCCCTCGTTTCGCACCGAAATCTTCGAGTTTGACGCGCTCGGCGCGCAGGTTTCCTAAAAAATCAATCGCGGTTAAGCGACGACGCATAAACGCCGCCGTTTCGTAATTCGCCCGCGTTTCTTTTGGATTTTCGCCTAAACGGGCGCTATTAAAGGCGTGGATTTTTGAACTCTAACGGGTCTGGTTTTGATTATAAAAGGTCTAGGTGGTATAATCCGCGCCCAATGTCGCCGATCAGAATGTGCGTCGCTTGTCGCGGAAGATTTGAACAAAAGACGCTTTATCGACTGCAATGCGCGGACGGTCGTTTAATCGCATACGCAAACAGCGGGCGTAGTTTCTATCTGTGCGCGAATTGTATAACCGCGCCGAAAATATCAAAGCAGATCGCCCGTCATTGCAAAAAAGAGGTTAATACGGAATTGATCGAGTCGCTAAAGGAGACGCCCGCTTGAGTATAGTAAAGATTACGGAAATCGCGCTTGAAGCCGCGAAAAAACCCAAAGAGGTGCTGGACGCTTGTAAAGCGCTAGGAATCGCCGCCAGATCGCAACAAAGCTCCGTTTCGGAAGAGGAGGCGGTGCAACTTGTTAATTATTTAATGAAGGGCGTCGTAGCGCCAAGCGCGCCAAAACGCGCCGCGAAAGAAGCCGAAGAGAAAAAGCCCGTCGCGGACGATCGCAAACGCAAGCCAAAGGAAGCCGAAACAAAAATAGAGGCAGAGGTTAAAAAAACCGAAACAAAGCCGCTCGCGCAACAACAGCCGATAACGCGCCCCGCGCCGCAGCCGCGTAAAAAGGTCGCGCCGCCTAAAGCGCAGGCGCGTCCAATCGAGATCGCGCGTAAAATGTCGGGGCTTACGATTATCAACAAAAAACGCGTCGTCGTTTCGTCCTCGACAAGCGTCGTAGAGCGCTCTTACGGCGATAGCTTCGCGCACGGATACGGGCGGCATAAAGTCGCTCCGAACGCGCCCGAAGAAGAGCGCAAGCCCAAAAAAGAGAAGAAGACCGTCGTAACAAGCGGCAAAAAAGAGCAGGGGCAAAAGATCGAGATTTTGCGCGATCGCGATCTAGGCGCGTTCGATCATTTTGAAGACAATATGATCGTTATGCCCGATCTTTCCGTAGGCGTTAGCGATTTCCTAGCCGAACAGGAGCGCAACCAGCGAAACGCGAAACGCGATTACGAGAAAGCCAAAACGCTAGGCGGCGGAACGTTTAACAGAGTCGTTAGCGACGGCGGAAGCATAGCTAGGTCGCGGCGGCGGCGCTCCCGTCCGTTAGAGCGGACGCGGGAAGTCAAAGATAGCGCCGTTAGCGTGGCGGAGATCAGCGAAGACGTTCGCGTTTACGAGTTTGCGGAGATTATCGATCAGCCGATCGCGGCGGTGATCAAAAAGCTATTCGAGCTTGGAATGATGGTTACCAAAAACGACTTTTTGGGCAAAGACGCGATCGAGATTTTAGCTTCCGAGTTTGGCGTCGAGGTGCGGACGAAAGACGAAACGCAGGCGTTAGACTACGTGGCGATCTACGACGAGGAACACAAAGAGCGCCACCAAAAAGGGCAGACCCGTCCGTCGATCGTTACGATTATGGGACACGTCGATCACGGCAAAACGTCGCTTTTGGACTATATTAGAAGCTCGCGCGTGGCAAGCGGCGAAGCGGGCGGTATTACGCAACATATCGGCGCTTACGCCGTTACGAAAAACGGCAAAAAGATCACCTTTATCGACACGCCCGGACACGAGGCGTTTAGCCAAATGAGAGCTAGAGGCGCGACGATCACCGACGTTGTGATTATCGTCGTGGCGGCGGACGACGGCGTAATGCCTCAAACCAAAGAGGCGATCGCGCACGCTAAAGCCGCAAAATGCCCGATTATTGTGGCGATCAATAAGATGGACAAACCCGCCGCAAATCCCGATAAGGTGAAAGCGGAGCTTGCCGAAGCGGGTTTAACGCCGCATGATTGGGGCGGCGATACCGAATGCGTGGGCGTTTCTGCGAAAACGGGTTTGGGCGTTGAAAATCTTTTAGAAACAATTCTGATTCAAGCCGAGTTGATGGAGCTTAAAGCAGAGAACGACGCTTTCGCAAAGGCTGTCGTTATAGAAAGCTCGCTAGAAAAGGGGCGAGGGCCTGTAGCGACCGTGATCGTGCGCAACGGAACGCTTCAAGTGGGCGATAACGTCGTAGCGGGGACGGCTTTTGGACGAGTCCGCGCCATTATCAACGATCACGGCGCGCAGATCAAAAAACTCCACCCGAGCGAAGCGGGGCGAATCGTTGGGCTTGACGTAACGCCCGATAGCGGCGACTATCTGATCGCTATGCCCGATCCCGAAGTAGCCAAACACTACGCGCAAAAACGCGCCGATTACGAACGCGCCCGCGCCCTGTCGCTTTCCACAAAAGCCACGTTGGAGGATTTGGGCGAACTGATCGCGGAGGGCAAGCTAAAACGCCTGCCGATTATCCTTAAAGCCGACGCGCAGGGCGCGGTAGAGGCGCTTAGCTCGTCGATCGCAAAGCTGAAAAACGCGAAGGTTAAAGCCGATATTATCCATTCGGCGGTCGGCGAGATCAGCGGAAGCGATTTGGCGCTGGCGGCGGCAAGCGAACATTCCGTTATTTTAGGCTTTCATATCAAGCCTTCGCAGATCGTCAAAGATCGCGCAAAAGCGATGGGCGTAACGATCAAAAGTTACGACGTTATTTACAATCTTTTGGACGACGTAAGCGCGGCGCTTGGCGGAATGTTAAGCAAAGTTACCAAAGAACAGATGATCGGCAAAGCCGAAGCGCGTCAGGTTTTCGACATTCCAAAACTCGGACGGATCGCGGGTTGTATGGTTTTGGACGGCGAAATTATTCGCGGCGCGATCGCAAAGGTTATGCGCGGCGAGGTCGAGATTTACAAAGGTAGAATCGAAACGCTTAAACGTTTCAAAGACGATGTTAAAGAGGTCGGCAAAGGCTTGGAGTGCGGCGTGGGACTTGACGGCTTTAGCGAGATTAGAACGGGCGATCTGATCGAGATTTATAAATCCTTCGAGGTCGAAGCCGTTTTCGAGGCAAAGGCATGACAGATCCCCTCGTTCGCCTACAAAGAGCCGAAAGCGCGTTATACGAAAGGCTGTGCGAGGCGATCGCGAGTTTGGAGGACGAGGAGCTTGCGGGGCTTGTCGTTTTGGGCGCGGTTTTAGCGCGGGACAAAAAAGACGCAACGGTAACGATAGACGGCGGCGTGGCGCAAGAGGATCGGGTGCATATTTTGGCGAAGCTACGAAAGGCAAGCGGCTACGTCGGCTCTTACGTCGCGGGGGCTTTGAGCTGGCGGCGTTGTCCGGTTTTACACTTTAAGTTTGACGATAGTTTGGAAAACAGAACGCGATTGGACGCGATCTTCGATAGGATTCATAAAGGCGACAGATGAGCTTAGAAGAGCAGATCGCGCCGCTAATAGCAAGCGCGGGCGCGAAACTCTACGATACGGAGATCGCAAACGAAGCGGGGCGAAAAATCTTTCGCGTTTTTATCGATAGCGAAGGGGGCGCAGACGTGGAGTTGTGCGCTAGGATTAGCCGTTTGCTTTCGCCGTTTTTAGACGTAACGCCGCCGATCGACGGCGAATACGTTTTAGAGGTTTCGTCGCCGGGCATAGAACGGCACTTGCGGACGATCGAGCATTTTCAAGGCGCGATCGGCGAGGCGATCAAGGTTTTTTTGCGCGACAAAACTAGAATAAAAGGCGTTTTGCGCGGCGTAGAAAACGACACGGTTTTAATCGAGGGCGCCGCCGCTCTGATCGCCGTTAGCTCTATTGTAAAAGCTCGCGTCCTCTATTCCCCTAAACCCGAACGCGGCAAATAATAAAACATAGTTTTTACAAATAGTTTAACGCTTAAGAATTGACAAAAAATATGCTTCTACATTCTTTGTCATCTGCGTAGCGGCAATGGCGTATCGACGAAAGCGAAAATCAAAGCCGACGCGCTCTTTAGCGCGACTGGCAAAAACGGTTCTGAGCGCTTTTTGGATTGGAAAAAAAGTCAATCGCCATATCAAAGCGTTCTTGATAAACGCGCCATAGCAACTTGCTGAACGCCCATATCGAGAGCTTGCGCGGCGCTATCCACAACTTTGAAATACGCGGATTATTTTGATAAACGTTCGCGCCGAGCGCCCCGCTCATAAATACGATCTCCGCTTGCGGACATAACGCGCGAAGTTGTCTAACGGCGGGCGTCGTCGTCATAACGTCGCCCAACTGTCGCAATTGAACGCATAAATTTCATCGCGCTATTATAATCGCCGTTCAATAAAGCGCGGGATCGTCTTTAAGATCGTCAAAGTCGCCGTTTGGCGTAGTTATATTGCGATCTTCGGGGAAATCGTAAAAAGTATAGTTTGAGTCGGTTTTATCGGTTTCAACTCCAATCCACGAGGCAAAAAGATCGATAAAACGTTCGCCGCTTACGCGCCTATTCAAAACAATATGATCGGTCGATAAACTGTCTATAACAAATAACGGAACTTCATAGCCTTGTTTTTTGCTCCCGTCGTGTCTTAGCCCTATATCTCCTTTGGCGCCATAATGCCCCTCGCCATGATCTGAAAAATAGACAAGCGACCAATTTAGTTTACTTTGGTTCATTTTTTCCGTCAGTTTTTCGATAAAGCTATCTAGCTTTTCAATTGTGGCGAGATAACAGTTGTGTTCTTTGCCGTATGGCAAACTATAGCGATTATTAAAAGCGTAAAGTCTGTTGCAAGCGGGCGCGTGCGATCCAGCCATATGCAAAAATACTAATTTTGGACGCTCAAACGAGCTTTGCAAAATCGTCTCAAATTCATTCAGAAATTCAAAATCATCCTTTGCTCCCGAATCAACGCTCTCGTTCGCGTTAAGAAAATTTTGACGATCCGCGCGCAAAGCAATGATCGAAACCGCCGAACTAGTTTTGCCAGAGAAGCCTGAATTGGATAACCAATGGGTTTCATGTCCCGTTTGATTAGCCAAATCTACTACCGTTCTAGACCAATATATTTTATCGCCCTCTTTTGCGGTAAGAGCGCGCGAAAGCGAAGCCATAGTGCTTGCCGCGGGCGCGATCATTGAGTCGATAAATATGCCGTTTGCGCCGTCTAAAAAAGGCGTGGTTTTATGCGGATAACCATAGACGCTTAAATAATCTTTGCGAACGCTCTCGCCGATTATAACGACGCGAATATCCCTATCATTTTCACGGCGTTTTATAATTTCAAAATCGCTCGCTTTTGATTCCTCCGCTCTGGCGATTAAATTGGCGTAGGATTTGTAACTCTTATAAACAGTCCTGTAAAACTTATATGAAATGGAGCAAAAAAATAGCGCTATGATCAGCAAACAAAACAAAATCTTATTTCTTGTTTTTCTGGCGCTTCGCGGGGGCGGGGGGGGGGCGGGGGGGGGGGGGGGGGGGGGGCGGGGGGGGGGGGGGGG
>JAISOU010000071.1 GCA_031275395.1 Helicobacteraceae bacterium
GAGCGCGAAGAAAAATTGTCCGATCGTTATCAACGTTCTTGAAACGTCCGTCGTTTTCGCGATCAGTCCAACGCCCGGATAGTTTCACGGTTGCGAGGCGCAGATAACTCGTAACGGCGGCGATCAAATCGTCTTCGTCGGCGCTTTGCGTATTTGGATTTCCGCCTTCTTTTGCGCCTGCGCCGTTCCGCTCCGCTTCTCGGCGGGCGCTTCCTCCGCGATTAACGGCTGGGGACAGCCTATCGCTCCGTCGCGGGAATGACGAGAAAGGGACGGGAGGGCGGCGGTTGTAGGATTTGCTGAAAAAACTAGGTGATTTGAACGATTATTTCGCCGTTTTCAAGATCAAAACGCGCCGTAGATCCCTGCGCTAGCTCGCCTCGCAAAATCAGCTCGCTTAGCCGATTTTCAACTAACCGATCGACGGCGCGGCGCAAAGGACGCGCTCCAAAATCGGGATCGAAGCCGTTTTGCGCGATCGCCCTTTTTGCCTCGTCGCTAAACTCTATGGCAATCTCGCGATCTTTCAAACGCGCTTTAAGATCGCTTATCATAATTTCCAAAATCCCCAAAATATGATCGAACTCCAGCGGATTAAAAATAACAATCTCGTCTAGTCGGTTAAGAAACTCGGGGCGAAAATTGGCGCGTAAAGCCGTCCAGATTGCCTCCTTTTTGGCTTTTTCGTCCTTTATTGCGGCAATCTCCGCGCTTGCCAGATTAGAGGTCAAAATGATGATCGTATTCTTAAAATCGACGGTTACGCCTTTGTTGTCCGTCAGCCTTCCGTCGTCTAAAACCTGCAAAAGCATATTAAAAACGTCGGGGTGCGCCTTTTCGATCTCGTCAAATAAGACGACGCTATAAGGCTTTCTTCGGACGGCTTCCGTTAGTTGCCCGCCCTCTTCGTAGCCCACATATCCCGGCGGCGCTCCTACCAGACGGCTTGCGCTGTGTTTTTCCATATATTCGCTCATATCAAAGCGCAAAAGCGCGCGCGAGCTATCGAACAAAAAGCGCGCCAGAGTTTTTGCCGTTTCGGTTTTGCCCACTCCCGTAGGCCCCATAAAGAGAAAGCTGCCGATCGGGCGCGTTTCGTCGCTTAATCCCGCCTTGCTTCTTTTGATTACCGCGCTTACCGCGTCGATCGCTTTAGCCTGTCCGATAACGCTTTTTGACAGTTCGTCGCCTACGTTCAAAAACTTGTCGCGCTCGCTTTGCAACATCTTCTTTACGGGAATACTCGTCCATTTGCTCACGATCGCGGCGATCGCCTCTTCATCGACGCCGTTTTTAAGTAGCGCTCCCTGCTCGTCGATCGACTTTTGCTTTTCGTTTAGCGCCAAAAGCTCCTGTCTAAGCGCGGGAATCTTGCCGTATTCAATTTCCGCGACCTTGCTAAAGTCGCTATCGCGTTTGGCAAGCTCGGCTTCTCGCTTTAGCTCCTCCTCTTTGATTTTCAAAGCCGCGATCGAATCGAAAACTTTTTTTTCGTTTTCAAAGCGCGCCTGAAGCAATCGCGCCTTCTCGTCCGTATCGCCAAGCTCCTTTTCGATTTGCCCAAGACGCGCTTTGTTTTTATCGCTTTTTTCCATTTTAAGCGCTTCTAGCTCTATTCGTAACCGCGCTTGCTCCCGTCTAGCGCGATCGAGTTCGGCGGGCGCGGATTCTATCTGTAGTTTTAGCTCGCTTGCCGCCTCGTCGATAAGGTCGATCGCCTTATCGGGCAAAAACCGATCGGCGATATAGCGATCGCTCAAACGAACCGCCGCGACAAGCGCGTTATCTTCAATCGTTACGTTGTGGTGCGCCTCTAGCCTCTCTTTTAATCCGCGCATAATCGCGAGCGCTTCCGCCGCGCTAGGCTCGCCGACCATTATGGGTTGAAAGCGCCTTTGCATAGCGGCGTCTTTTTCAAAATATTTGCGATACTCTTTTAGCGTCGTCGCGCCGATACATCGTAGTTCGCCGCGAGAAAGCGCGGGTTTTAACAGGTTTGCCGCGTCCATACTTCCTTCGCTCGCGCCCGCGCCTATAATCGCGTGGATTTCGTCGATAAAAAGGATAATGTTTTCGTCTTTTTGAACCTCGTTTATCGCGGCTTTTAGGCGCTCCTCAAACTCGCCGCGATATTTCGCGCCCGCGATCAACGCGCCGAGATCAAGCGCGATCAAGCGTTTATTTAGCAGACTTGTCGGCACGTCGCGTTTAACGATACGTTCCGCGAGCGCTTCGACAATCGCCGTTTTGCCCACGCCCGGATCGCCTAGAAGTATCGGATTGTTTTTGGTTTTGCGCAACAAAATCTGCATTGTTCTGCCGATCTCCTCGTCGCGCCCAATCACTGGATCAAGTTTGTTTTCGCGGGCTTTAGCGGTCAGATCGATACCGTATTTTTCAAGCGCCTCGTTGGTTTCTTCGGCGTTTTGCGTTTCGATCTTTTTACCGCCGCGCATAGCTTCGATCGTCTTGATCAATTCAGAAAGATCAAAGTATTTTGAAAGGATCGGCTTAAAGCGATCGGCGCAAGATAAGAAAAAAGTATCGACGGCGATAAAGCGATCGCCAAGCGCTTGCGCCTTTGCCTCCGCCTTTTGGAAAGCGTCCGTCAATTCCCGCGAGATCTTAATATGCTCCTTGCTAACCGACGACGCGGTTGGCAGGCGCGCGGCTTGCGATTTAACCTCAAGCTCGATCGGAGCGCGATCAACGTTCATTTTGTTCAACGCTTGATTGATCAGCGAATTTGTCGTCGTCAGTTGCGCCCACAACAGGTGCAAAGGCGCGACTTCGGGATTTTTGGCAAACAGGGCTAAACTTACGGCGCTATCGAGCGTTTCGCGTAGTTGATTGGTTAGTTTTTCAAAGAGTTCCATTTAGTTTTGCTCCAAACTTTAGTTTCGCGCTATCATACAACTTTAGTCGATCATTGTCAAGTCTTTGCGCAAATCCATCACCTTTGGCGCTCGGGATAGGTTTGTGCAAGATATTCTACGGGAGTTTTTAATCCTAAGCCGCGCGGCGTATTTTGTATATTTATCGATAATGTCCGATACTATTTTCAGATCGTTCAAGCACCTGAAGGCGCGATCGCCATTGCGTAGCGATCGCAATTAAAACGGCGATTTGGCGCTTTTAAGGCTTAAAGCCGCCAAAACCAGACGGCGCGGCGCTATTTTGCCGCCTTATCAAACCGATTCCACTCTTTTTGCGACCACGCTTTTAATCCGTCTAACTTTTTCATCAAGAAATCAAAATCGCGCGGTAGTAAAGCCTGTTCGCCGTCGGAAAGCGCCTCGCAGGGATTGGGGTGAACCTCTAAAATTAGTCCGTCCGCGCCCGCCGCCATTCCCGCATACGCTACGGAGCTAACGTACGCCCTAGCGCCCGTAGAGTGCGAACTATCGACAATCACGGGCAGATGAGAAAGCTCTTGCAAATACGGGATCAGCGCCACGTCGAGCGCGTTTCTGAACGCCGTTTCATAGCTTCGCGTGCCGCGCAGACACAAGATAACGTCGTTTAACCCCTCGCTCATAACGTATTCCGCGCTCATCAAATGCTCTTTGGCGGTTGTGGCTACGCCGTTTTTTAAGATGACGGGCTTATTCATCTTGCCAACCGCTTTAAGAAGGTTGAAGTTTTGAGCGTTACGCGCTCCGATCTGAATCGCGTCGGCGTATTTATAGACCAGATCGATCTGATCGATACTCATCACCTCCGTTACGATCGGCAAGCCGGTTTCTTGTTTCGCCGTTTGGAGAATCTTTAAGCCGTCTTCGCCGCTTCCCTGAAAAGTGTAGGGGCTTGTGCGCGGCTTAAACGCGCCGCCGCGCAACATCTTCGCGCCCGCCGCTTTGACCGCCTTCGCCGTCGTTACCACATACTCTTCGGTATCCACGGAACACGGTCCCGCGATTACGCACGTATGCCCGCCGCCGATCTTTACGCCCTCTATATCGATCGTCGTGTCGCTTGGGTGGAACTTGCGGCTTGCCTTTTTGAATGGATCGCTAACCTCCAAAGCCTTCTCTACGCCCGCGAAACTCGTCCAAGGTTTGCGTAAAATCTCGGCTTTATCCCCGATAATGCCGATAACCGTTTGCACCTCGCCGCGATCGACGTGCGCTTGAGCGCCCCAGATTTTGATATGTTTAACGACCTCTTCGATCTCTTCCGCGCTCGCGCCGTTTTTCATTACGATAATCATCATTTTGTCCTTTTCTAAAACCGTTTTAAGTAAGAAAAATTGCGGATTATATCGGCTTTGCGCTTATTAGGTTTCACACGTTAAATCTAAAGTGCATAACGTCGCCGTCTTGAACGATATAATCCTTGCCTTCTAAACGCATAAGTCCCGCCTCTTTTGCCTTCGTTTCGCCGCCAAGCCGTATAAAATCTTCATAGCCGATCGTTTCGGCGCGAATGAAGCCCTTTTCAAAGTCGTTGTGGATAACCGACGCCGCCTTCGGCGCTTTCCAACCTTTGCCGATCGTCCAAGCGCGAACCTCTTTTACGCCCGCCGTAAAATAGCTAATCAGCCCCAATAGATCGAAGCTTTTGCGAATAATCTGTTCCAACCCGCCTTCCTCGACCTTCATATCGGTTAAAAATAGCGCGCGTTCTTCGTCGCTTAAACCCGCCATATCCTCTTCGATTTTGGCGCATAGCTTGATCGCCTCCGCGCCCCGTTCTGAAGCGTAATCGCGCACGGCTTTTACAAAGGCGTTATCGTTTGCCAAAGCGGCTTCATCGACGTTGGCGCAATAGATCGTCCGCTTCGCGCTTAAAAACCGCGCCTCTTTATACAGCGCCTCTTGCGCGGATTGCGATGCGCTATTGAAGCTAGAGGCGCTTTTGCCGCCGTCTAAATGTTTTAACAGCTCTTCGGCGACCTCCAACAGCGCTTTTGATTCCTTATCGGCGCTTTTGACCTTGCGCGCCAGATTGTCGATTCTTTTTTGCAAACTCTGAATATCCGCCAAAATCAGCTCGGTTTCGATCGTTTCTATATCGCGGATCGGATCGATTACGTTATCGACGTGCGTAACGTTTTCGTCCTCAAAACAGCGAACGATATGCAAGATCGCTTCGCACTCGCGGATATTCGATAAAAACTGGTTGCCAAGCCCTTCGCCTTTGCTCGCGCCGCGCACCAGCCCCGCAATATCGACAAACTCCACGACGGAATGAACGATCCGCTCAGGTTTAACGATCGCCGCAAGTTTCTCGATACGCGAATCGGGAACGGCGACGATCGCCTTGTTCGGCTCGATCGTGCAGAAAGGGTAGTTTGCCGCCTGCGCGTTTTGCTCTTTGGTAAGCGCGTTAAAAGCGGTCGATTTGCCTACGTTTGGAAGCCCGACTATACCGATACTTAACGCCATTACGCTCCGATTCGCTCTAAATAGCGAACGATCCAACGCGTTCCCGCGCCGCTCGCGCCGTATGGGTTCGCGCCCCACGCTTTTTCGACGTATGCGGGGCCGGCTATATCCAAATGCGCCCACTTATCGCGGTTTTTTTCTTCGACAAACTCGCTTAAAAACAGCGCGGCTGTGATAGCGCCGCCGTAGCGCGTAGAACTTACGTTCGATATATCGGCGATCTCGCTTTTGATCAGCTTTTTCAGGTGGCGGTTAAACGGCAATACCGCCGCAAGCTCGCCCGATTCTTCGGCGGCTTGCAAAAGCGCCGTTTTTAGTTTGTCGTTATGCCCCATCACGCCGCTTGCGTATTCGCCTAGCGCCACGACGCACGCGCCCGTCAAAGTCGCCATATCGATAAGATAGTCGATCTCTTTGATCGTATCTTGCGCGTAGCAAAGGCAGTCGGCAAGCACCAGCCGCCCTTCCGCGTCGGTGTTTCTTACCTCGATCGTTTTGCCGTTTTTCGCGGTTAAAACGTCGTCGGGTTTATACGCCGCGCCGCCGATCATATTCTCCGTCGCGCCTATAATCGAATGAACGGCTACGGGCAATTTAAGCCGCGCCGCCGCCGCAATGATCGCGATCGCCGCCGCGCCGCCCGCCATATCCGCTTTCATAGTCGTCATATAGTCGCTTGGTTTTAGGCTCAATCCGCCGCTGTCGTAGGTAAGCCCTTTGCCCACGATCGCTACGGTTTTTTTAGCTTTTTTCGGTTTGTAGCTTAGATGAATCAGACGAGGCGGCTTAACGCTTGCGCGGCTAACCGCCAAAAACGCGCCCATATTATTTTCGGCTAAAAATTGTTCGTCGTAAATGGAGCAGTCGACCCCGTAATTTTTGGCTACTTTTGCGGCTTCGTCCGCCAGCGCGACGGGCGTTAGCGCTTCGGGTATCGTATTGACGAGCGTCCGCGCCAAATTAACCGCTTCGCATACGATTTGGGCGCGTTCGATCGCCGCCGTTAGATCGGATTCGGAAATCTTCGCGTCAAAGTAGTTTTCGCGGCTTATGATCACGCGCTCTAATTCAAAAGGCTTCGGTTTGGATTTGTAAGCGTTAAACTCGTACGCGCCCAATAATAACCCCTCTATGATCGCCGCGCTATTGACGAGAGATTTTTTATCGTAGCAGCCAATCGCCGCCGTTTTGAACTTCAGCCCTTTTAACGCCCCGATCGCTTTAGCGGCTCCAATGCGAAAACTTTCGCTATCGTCCGTATTCTCCACTCCTACAAAAAGAACGCCGCTTTGCGCAAGCAGGCAGACGCTTTCGTCCGCGCCGTCAAAACCTAGCTTTTCAAGCAGTTTGCGCTCTTCGATCCATCTATGTTTAAGGTTTTTGTCGCATACAAAAACGATTCTAATATCGGCTTTTATATCGCCGACGCTTTTATTTGTCGCCTCTAAACGCACTTTACCGCTCCCGCAAAAAAATACGCGGATTCTACTCTAAAATCAATTATCTACGGATTCTTTGGTTTTTGATATAAAAAGTGATGCCATATAGAAAAGCAGATCAGCGCGACGTCAAGCCCTATGTGCGCTTTTGCGGCTAACCTATTTCGCATGATAAAACTCGTCGCCGTAACTATCCCAAGCGAGGCGATCATTCCAACCTTCGCCGCCTCTTTTTTGGACTCTAGCGGGATTTTAGTTTTTTTGCTCGTTTTGTTCATCTTTATCCTTTTGAAAGTTAGCGGTATAGTTTATCCAAAATCTTTGTTTTCGCGTCCAAAAAGCGCCTATTTGCTAGACTTGCGAAAACTTTATACGCGCAAAAAGGATAGTCGCTATGGCGTTAACAAAATCGCAATATATCTGGCTTGACGGCAAGTTTGTCGCGTGGGAAGAGGCGAAAGTTCATATTCTGACGCACTCTTTGCACTACGCAAACTCAGCCTTCGAGGGGCTTCGCGCCTACC
>JAISOU010000074.1 GCA_031275395.1 Helicobacteraceae bacterium
GATCTAAAAACTAATAAGTTTGTTTACGCTGGCGCAGTAGAAGAAATTTCTATCCAAGAGCTTGCGCAGACAAAGGAGCATTATATAGGGTTAGCTTACGATTCGGAAGAGGGCGGCGCGGAAAAAATGCATAACCAAATGCAAAATATATTTTTAGAGCAGATCGAGCGCTTCAACGGGATATTGATCGCCACGACCAACCTGCTTGACAATATCGACTCCGCCTTTTCGCGCAGATTTGATTATAAGATTAAATTTGAAAAACCTACAGAAAAAGAGCGGCTGGAAATCTGGCAAAAAACGCTACCCAAAAACGCGCCGATCGCAAAAGATTTAAACCTTGCCGCGATCGCCAAATATCCGCTGACGGGGGCGCAGATCGCGCTTGCGATCAAAAACGCCGTTATGAACGTAGCCATCCAAAACGCGCCGCTTTTTACCAACGCGGTTTTTGAACGCGCGATCAAAAAAGAGTTAAGCGGCGCTTTCGGCGAAGAAAAAACGCTCGGATTTTTATCTTAAATGCTTAGCAGCCTCGCTAATAATCGAACAAAATCGCAAAGCGGCGATTTATTTAGCTACGCCGCCAAAAACGAATCGCCGGCGATTGCAAAGGCGCTGTTTTTGGATAATCTGAGAGGCTTTGGCGCTCGCTACAAACGCTACTGTAAATCGCCGTTGAGATATCCGGGCGGAAAAAGTTTAGCGGTAGGGCTAATCGTAGAAAAACTGCCCGTCGACGTTAAACGAGTCGTTTCGCCGTTTTTTGGCGGCGGAAGCGTTGAAATCGCAATTGCCCAAGAGTTACATATTCCCGTGATCGGCTACGACATTTTCGATATTTTGGTTAATTTCTGGAATCAAGCCATTAACGCTAACTTAGCGCTATGCGAAGCTCTTTTGGCGCTTAAGCCAACGCGCGAAAACTACGACGCTATCAAAAAAGAGCTAACAAAGCATTGGAAAAAAGAAATAACGCTCGATCCGCTTACTTTGGCAAGAGACTATTATTTTAACTTCAATCTCTCATACGGACCCGGATTTTTAGGCTGGATAAGCAATATATATCTGGATACGGATCGTTATGCGGCTATGTTAAATAAATTAAGTTCCTTCAATCCGCAAAATATAAGCGTAAGTTGCGCAAGTTTTGAAAATGCGTTACCAAACTACAGGAACGATTTTTTATACCTTGATCCGCCATATTACTTAGGCGGCGATTCGAAAATGTTTAAGGGCGTATATCCGCAACGAAATTTTCCCATTCATCATAACGGTTTTGATCACAAAGCGTTAAATGAAGCGTTGAAATTGCATAAAGGAGGCTTTATTCTCTCCTATAACGATTGCGCCGCCGTAAGAGAAATGTATAAAGCGTACGAAATTTTTGAACCGAGTTGGCAATACACTATGGGTCAAGGCGAAACTCGAATAGGTAAAAATCGCATAGAGCGCGGCGACGATAACGTTAAAGAAAGCCATGAGCTTTTAATTATTGGAGAAAGAAAATGACGCCGAAAAAACGAGCGATGAGTAGCGATCAGGCAAGAGAGGTACGCGCAAAAGGACACGCTGACGCTCGACAATTTGCGCTCTTGATCGGACTGCCAAACGATTATAAAAACGATCTGAAAGCAAAGAAGGACGTTATCGATCATAACGGCGACGCGCATAGTGTAAAAAGCGGCAAAGCGTGGTGGCAAATTTTTTTATATTCGCTTAATCGCATTAGAAGCGATTACGCTTTTACCGCCATGAACGGCGTCGGGCAACTTATTGGAGAGTGCTTGAATTGCTTTCCGCAAGATCGATCGGATTATCTAATGGATAAAGCGCGCTACAAGAAAGCGCTTGAAATCCCTATGAAACAAATATCCGATAAATTACAAGATAAAAAACGTTTAGCGGCTTTTCTCGCTAAATCGTTTTTTAACGGCAACGAAGTTCAGTTTCTAACAATCAAACATAATGACAAATATCATATTTTTTACTACAAAAACGTTATTGATACGCTTTGCGAAAATTTCACGATAACAAATTCTGTCGCCCATCAAAAAGACCAATTTAATAATCAAAAAGTTTTATTTAAGATCGATGATAAAAACGCCGGAGAACTTGAAGTAAGAACCGATAGCGATGTTCACTATAGAGAAATTAAATTTCGTTTGAATAAACTCAAAGTGTTAACTTTGCTACAATTAAAGATCGCTTCCAAAGACGAGCCTATCAAAATCAATGGCGCGGACGTTAATAATAAACTTATTCGTTACGGCGCCGCAATTAAAAAGTTTAAGTGAATTAAGCGCTAAAAGCCAAGAGAAATAAAACAGTCGCGCTTTACAAAGCGGAAATTAGCCTTTTGGAGCGGCAACTGGTTTATCCGCTGTAGAACGGCGAATAAAAAGCGACTTTCGGATCGGGCGCATAAAACGCTACTTTTTTTTCCAACAAACCCGCTCCACGAACGCAACCGCGAGCAATCTCCAAAAGTATCATTCTTCGTGAACCCCTACAACAAAAAGAAGCTAATTCAAGATTAGAAATTATAGATTGTAATTCGTTGTTTTATTATTAGGTAAATCTGTCGTATTCAGTTATTTCCGCGACTTTAGCCTAGTTTAGGCGATGCAAACGATCGGCGATAAAACAAGGCTATTTCTTAAAAAACTTTTTGTTTTCAGGATTGTCTAAAAAACTCTGCATACTGCGATCGATAGAGCTATCTCCGCCAGAACCGACGCTTCGCGGTTTGCTTTTACGATTTTGCGGCAGAGCGGAGAGGTTTAAGAAAATAACCGTATCTTCCAGTAAGATTTGAATAATCGCGCTGGTGGGAATATTGACCACAGAGGGGAAGTTTTCCGCGCCAAAACCAGCCTCAAAACTTAACCATAAAGCCTCTTCGTCAAGCTCGGCGCTGCTAAGCGTATAGTCGCTTAAAACAAATAGCGTTAAAGGCTTAAACGCCTGCGCTAAATTATCCGGAAGCGGAGGTTCGAAAATAATTTCGTTCAGATCGCATAAAATGCCGAACGATTCGCCGCTTTCGATCAGAAAATCTAATATATCCGCGCCATGATCGGCGATCATAGAGCTAAACTCTTCGTCTTTAAATATCTTGCCAATCATCTAATACTCCAAAACAAACTTGCTTAATATAGCCATTCGCGTGGCGACGCCGTTATGCACCTGCCGCAAAACAAGCGATCGCGGATCGCTTAAAACGCTATCGTCAAGATCGATATTTCTATGAACGGGGCCGGGGTGCATAACGTATATTTGCCGATCGCCTAGTAGCTCTTTTGTGATCTTAAAATTAACCGCGTAATCGCTAAGGCTAGCGTATATCGGTCGCTCGTGTCGCTCGGTTTGAGTTCTTAACGACATAATCGCGCTTAATTCGTCTACAACTTCGCGTATATTCCACGTCGCTCGGACGTTAGAACGTTTGGGTAAAAAATGCGGAGGCGCGACTAATATAACCTCCATTCCAAAGCGCGTCAAAAGTTTTATGTTGCTGTTTGCCACGCGGGAGTTTCTAATATCGCCGACGATCGCTATCTTTTTGCCACGCACGTCCCCTAAAGCCTGCCGCAGAGTAAAAAGATCGAGAAGCGCCTGCGTAGGGTGCGCGTGCGCTCCGTCGCCTCCGTTGATCACGCTGGCTTTGACGTATTTTGAAAGGATTTTCGGCGCGCCCGCGTTTTTATGCCGCACCACGATCGCGCTTGCGCCCATCGCGTCGAGATTAGCCGCCGTGTCGTGCATAGTTTCGCCTTTGGATTCGCTACTGCTCGCCACGTCTAAGCTGACGACCTCCGCGCCCAATCTGCGCGAAGCGACTTCAAAACTGCTTCGCGTGCGCGTAGAGTTTTCAAAAAAGATGTTGATGACCAGTCTGCTGCGCAATTTTTGATTGGTTTCGCCGTTAAGATACCCGTTCGCCTCTTCAAAGATCGCTTCAATCTCGCCGTCCGTTAAATCCGCAGTCGTCGTTAAATGCCTTACCATAACGTTATTTTATCGTTAGTCTGTTATGGCGAATCAAAAGACGCGCCGTATCCGCGAAAATAGGCGCCGCGCTTTGGCTTGCGTTACGGTTTTTTTTAGGGTCGATCACTAAAACGCCGATTGTATAACGCTTGCGATCGTCGTTGGCGAAGCCAAAAAAGCTGTTATGATAGTCGTCTTTATAGCCGCCTTCGCTCGCTATGCGCGCCGTTCCCGTTTTGCCCGCGACAAAAATCCCGTCGATCGCCGCCGTTCTAGCCGATCCTCTTAGCGCGGTTTTACGGAGTATCTGCTGGAGTTTTATAGAGGTCGCTTCGCTAATCACGCGGACACGCGACTCTCTTTCGATCGCGGGCGCGTCGTCGTCGATAAAACTATCGACAAGGCGCGGAACGACCGCCACGCCGTTGTTGTTAAAGACGTTGTAGGCTTTAAGAAGCTGCATAAACGTTACGCGCAGTCCGTAGCCGTAGCCTGTCGTAGCGCGGTAAATATCTGAGCGGTAACGTTGAAGCCCCGCCAAAGAGCCTAACGCTTCGTAAGGCAGATCGATCCCCGTAGGCGTAGCGAATCCAAACGCGGTTAAACCGTCAAAGAGCTTGTATTCGCTAAGGCGCATCGCTAACTGCGCGATCCCGATATTACTCGAATAGACGATCACGTCCTCGACGCTAAGCCACTCTCTCGGATTTGTGTCGGTGATGATATGCTTATCGACCGTAAATCTGCCGTTGTAGCCGCGCACAAGATCATACTGCCCCGCCAATCCCTCCTCCAATAAAAGCGCGACTATAAAGGGTTTCATCACGCTACCGGGTTCAAAGGGATATTGAACGGCGTTGATTCTAGCGTTGTTAAGAGCGTCGGACGTGATATTTCCCGCGTCGTAGCGGGAGCTTGTGGCGATGGCGATCAGCCGTCCCGTGCCGCTTTCCATAACGGCGCATATAATTTCCGCCGCTTCGTATTCCGCTTGCGCCTTGTCTAAAATCCGCTCCAAATCCAACTGAAAGAAAGCGTCGATCGAAAGCCGCAAACTGTAGCCGTTTTTGGAGGGCGTAAATTGCGTTTTGCCGTTGTAGATCATATTGCCGCCCGCGTCGCGGTATGCGCGAAACGCGCCTTCAGAAGCGGGTTTTAATCGATTTTCATAAAAGCGCTCCAAGCCCATAGCGCCCGCGCCGCCGGACTTTTGCACATAGCCTACGATCGGCTGCGCAAGCGATCCGTATTCGTAAAGCCGCGCCTGCGGCGGCTCCGCAGGGACGATCTCCAAAGCGCGGCGTAAGGCGAACGGGCTTCGCGCGATCGTCTTAAACGCGCCTTTACGATCGAGTTCGGCTGAAAGGTAGCGCATATTTTTCGCCTCGAGCGCGTTTAGATCTTTGGCTAGAAAAACCCGCGTTTTGCGGTCTAAAAGCTCCGCGATCTCCGTTTCGCTTTTGCCCGTAAAAAACGCGACCATTTTGGCTATTAGCGGCTTGTTTTCCGCGTCGTTTCCGTCAAAAGCGACGTTAAAACGCCGATCGCTTTGCGCCAAAGTGCGCCAATCAGAGGTTACGATCGCGCCGCGATACGAGGGGATCGGTTCGGTCTTAAAGTAACTGCGCTCAAGATTATCCTGCTTTAAGGCGTTAAACGCGCTAATAATAAAAAGCGCGAAAAAGAAAAAAATAAATAAAAAGATCGCGAGGATTTTGCCTGTTTTTTCCACGATTACATTTGCGTACGGATAATCTCTCTGTATGCGTTTACGGCTTTATTGCGGATTTCAAGCATCAGCTTCATACCGCTTTCGGCTTTGCCAAGCGCGATCGCGGCTTGATGAAGGTCTTTAACCGTTCCAGTAGCGATATCGGTAGCGGCTTTTTCGCCCTCCTCTTGCATAACGTTCGTTTCCTCAAACGAGCTTTTTAGCAGATCGGCAAAACTTACGCCGCCTTCCGCTTCGCCAATTTTTTGCGGCGTTTTTCCTAACTCTTTTGGGAGTATCTCGCCGACTTTATTTAGTAGATCCGCCATTTTCTATTCCTAATCTGTCTTTCGCTTTAGGCTCTCATCATTTCAATCGCGCTATTTGCGATCGTCTTCGCGCTCTGAAACGCCGCAACGTTTGCCTGATATGCCCTGCTCGCTTCGATCATATCGGACATTTCCACAACGGGATTAACGTTGGGATAGGCGACATAACCATCTTTATTCGCGTCTGGGTGAGTAGGATCATAGCGCATTTTTGGCGTAGTGTCGTCGCGCACGACCTTATCGACGATCACGCCCATCACGGCGGGATTTAGTTTGCGCTCGTAACCAAGCTCCTCGTCGAGCGGATCTTCGTAGCCGAGCGATCGCGTATTTTTGGCGAGTTGCGCGTTAAGCCGCTTGTCGAAATCGACCGCTTTGAAAACGGCGGTCTGACGGCGATACGGTCCGCCTTCGTCTGTGCGCGTCGTGTTCGCGTTGGCGATATTCGCGCTGATCAGATTCAGGCGAAAGCGTTGCGCCGAAAGCCCGTAACCGCTAATATCAAACGAGTTTAGAAACGACATAACAAAATCCTTTTCGCGTAAAACTCCCTCAATTAAGCAACATTTATTCCTTATATAGCAAATAAACGCCTATTTTTGCAATGTTTAAGACCTACGCTAATAAAGGCGACGGCAATACAAGCGTCGCGGCGATACTCGGTGAGGCGTTTTTATAAACCCCGCAAAGCTAAACGACGGTTCAGTCGCGTTAGCTTTGCAAGGAGCTTATATTTTAGGCGTTTGGCTTTCGCTTCCAAAATTACTCTTGAACGATAAATGCGTCCGGATTGTAATCGCGTCTGATCTCGGGCAGAGCCGATAGAGCCTGCTCGCGGCTTTGATACGGCCCGACGTAGATTCTGTGCATCTCTTTACTATTAACCAATTTTGTTTTTACCGCGATGCTTAAACCCCGTTCGCGTAATACCCTTAAATACGCCGGAGCGGGCGGTTTGGTAAGCGATTCGATCTGAACGTAGAACAGCTTACTTTGCGTTTTGGGCGCTTGCGGCGCGATCGGCGGCTTTGCGCTCGGAGTCGTCGCTTTAGGCGGTTGCGTCTGCGCCGCCGGAGGCGTAACGACGGTCGTCTGCGCCGCGGGAGGGGTCGTTTTGGGCGGCTGAGGCTCGATCGGCGGCGTTGTCGTAGCCGTCGTAGCGGCGCTTTCGCTTTGGCGCGCTTCGCGGTGCCTTGCTATGATCTCGTCGATCGCGCTTCTTGTCTGTTCCGGATCCGAAGCCGTCGGTTGGGGCGCTTCGAATACCGTTTTAGGCTTCTCGCCGTTCGTTGCGGCGGGGGCAGCCGCGCCCTCTTTTGACGTTTCCTCATAGCGATCCGCGTCGATCATACGAGAGGTTAAAAACGCGATGACCGCGATTAGTAAAAGCGCCGCGCTGATTAAAAGCGCGTTCTTCACTTTGCCTCCCGCGCCGTCGTCGCGCTTGATCAGAATGTCGTTTAACTCGTCTTGACTATTTATAATATCCGCCATCTTTTTCCTTTCTCACATATGTTTTGACCAGTCGCTACCGCGCTCTTTAGCATAAACGGCGTATGGAACGACTAGTATATTAAACTCCGTCGGCAGATCTAAGGTAGGAAACGTCTTCCATTGCTTTGGCAACCTTTGGGCAAGTTTAGCCGAAAGCGTCTTAGCGAGCTGACTGCCTTCGCTAAGAGTCGTATGCCCTTTATGAACGTAGAGGTGCAAATGCCCGCTTGCGCCGCTTTCATACGCCGTAAAGTTCAAAAAACCTTCCTCCCTTAAAAGCAACTGCGCGCGGTGATAAAACCTCTGCGGATCGCTCCCGTTGTAATCAAAGACAATATTTTCGACCATATCGCCTTTCCATACAAGATCGTGCGCCACGGTAATTTTTTTAGCGAAATGATCGTTTAAAATCGACAAAGTTAGAGTTTGATCAACTTTTTCAAACTTATCGTATAGCGTTTTTCCGCGAAAATCGATCTTTACGCTGCCGTATTCGCGCTTTTTATAGTAGAACTGCGTTTGCATTTTGATTAGCTTTAGGTCTAGTTGGCTAACCATTGCGCAAACCTAAAAAGTCGCTTGCGAATAAACGGTAAAACGCTTTGAAAGCGCTTTGATCTCTTCGGAGATCGCGATTTGGCGTTTTTCGTTGGCTATATCGTCTAAAATATCCGATATTTTTTCGCCGATAAACTTAAACTCCTCCTCTTTCATTCCTCTGCTGGTAAGCGCGGCGGAACCAATACGAACGCCGCTTGTGATAAACGGGCTTCGCGTTTCGCCCGGCACGGTATTTTTATTGACGCAAATCCCCGCTCTGCCAAGCGCGTTATCCGCGTCTTTTCCGCTAAAGGCTCGATCTAAAAAACTCATTAAGATCAGATGATTATCCGTACCGCCGCTAACCACGTTAAACCCGCGTTTTAACGCGACCTGCGCAAGCGCTTTGATATTCGCCTTGACCTGTTTTGCGTAGCTTTTCCACTCAGGTTTTAGGTTGTAGCCAAAACCGACCGCTTTCGCGGCGATAACGTGCATTAAGGGGCCTCCCTGCAAACCCGGGAAAACCGCTTTGTCGATCTTTTTGGCGATCTCTTCGTCGTTCGTCAAAACCGCGCCGCCGCGAGGTCCGCGCAAAGTTTTGTGAGTCGTCGTGGTAACGATATGCGAGTGAGGAAACGGGCTGGGATATTCGCCCGCGCAAACCAACCCCGCGACGTGCGCAATATCGGAAAATAAAAACGCCCCTACCCTATCGGCGATCGCTCTAAAACGCGCGAAATCCAGCTCTCTCGAATAGGCGCTAAAACCCGCGACAATGATCTGCGGTTTAACGCTTAAGGCGATCTTTTCCACTTCGTCGTAATCGATCAATCCGTTTTCATTAACGCCGTAAGAGAAGCTGTGGTAATTTTGCCCCGTAAAACTGACTTTAGCGCCGTGCGTCAAATGCCCGCCGTGGCTTAAATCCATACCTAAGATCTTGTCGTAGGGTTTAAGAAGCGCCGCATAAACCGCCGCGTTCGCGCTACTGCCAGAATGAGGTTGAACGTTGGCGAAACTAGCGCCGAAAAGTCGTTTAACGCGATCGATTGCGATCTGCTCGATCTCGTCGACAAACTCGCAACCGCCATAGTAGCGTTTGCGCGGATAACCTTCCGCGTATTTGTTGGTCAAAACCGATCCCATCGCTTCCATAACGGCGGGAAAGGTGTAGTTTTCGCTCGCGATCATCTCTAAATGATCGTTTTGCCGCCCTAGCTCCTTTTCTATCCAGTCGAAAATCTCTTTATCTTCCGTTTGCAAATAACCCATTTTATTCCTTTGTCCGTTCTGGTTTCATAGCGGG
Source organism: Helicobacteraceae bacterium (assembly GCA_031275395.1). Taxonomy (GTDB): domain Bacteria; phylum Campylobacterota; class Campylobacteria; order Campylobacterales; family SZUA-545; genus JAIRNH01. The sequence goes on from JAISOU010000074.1 coordinate 9,377, forward strand.
AAACAATAAAACCTCTCTAATCGCGTCAAAACCCAAAAGGATCATAACAAGTCTATCGATCCCGATCCCTTCGCCCGCCGTCGGCGGCATACCGTAACTAAGCGCGGTAACGTAATCCTCGTCCATATACATACCCTCCTCGTCGCCCGCCTCTTTCGCGGCGACTTGCGCTTTGAAACGCTCGAACTGATCGATCGGATCGTTTAATTCGCTAAATCCGTTGGCGATCTCGTAACCGCCGATAAAAAGTTCGAAGCGATCGGCTATTTCAGGATTTTGATCGCTTCTGCGAGCAAGCGGCGAAACCTCGATCGGAAAATCGACGATAAAGGTCGGGTCGATCAGTTTTCCTTCGACAAAAACGTCGAAAAGTTCGGCTTTGATCGCGCCGATCGACCGATCTTTTTTAATCTCGATCGCGTTTTGTTTTGAGATCGCTACTAACTTTTCTCGATCGTTTAGCGCCGCGCTATCTATGCCGCCGATTTTCGTTAGCGCTTCGTCGTAACTATATCTGGCAAAAGGCGTTTTTAGGCGGATTGTTTGCCCCTTGAAATTAACCTCGTTGATCTTTAGTGTAGCGGATAGTTCGGCAAAGAGTTTTTCGGTTAGTTTGATCAGATCTTCATAGGTTTTATACGCCCAATAAAACTCGATTGTAGTAAATTCTGGATTGTGCGTAGAATCCATACCTTCGTTGCGAAAATTGCGATTTAACTCGTAAATCGCTTCAAAGCCGCCCGCGATCAATCTTTTTAAGTAAAGTTCGGGCGCGATTCGTAAATATCGATTAACGTTTAGCGCGTTGTGGCGCGTGATAAACGGTTTAGCGTTAGCGCCGCCCGGAATGGGGTGAAGCATAGGCGTTTCCACCTCTAAAAATCCGTTTTTTTCAAAAAATCCGCGAATCGTAGAGATAATCTTGCTACGCAAGATAAAGTTTTCTCTGGCGCTCGGATTCATAATTAGATCCAAATAGCGCTGGCGCGATCTAAGTTCTATATCCTGAACGCCGTGAAACTTTTCCGGTAGCGGACGGATCGATTTAGTTAAAATCTCGATCGATTTTATATGCAGGCTTAGCTCGCCCGTCTTCGTAACGAAACCGTATCCGCTTGCCTGAACGATATCGCCTACGTCGATTAGTTTTTTAAGTTCGTTATAGCTTTCGCCAAGATCGTTTAACGATAAAAACAGTTGCGTAGAACCGCTTTGATCTTCGATCGTAGCAAACGCCGCTTTGCCCATAACGCGCAAAAGTTTAACGCGCCCGACAAGATAAAAAACGGCGTTTTCGTCGCGATCGCCGCCATTTAATAAATTGGCGTGCCTATCTCTAAAATCCGCTATGCTTAGATCGCGCCTGACGCGGTTTTCATAAGGGTTTTTACCCTGCTCTTTTAGACGTTCAACTTTAGCGATTCTGGTTTGAACGTATTCGTTAAAGTCTGGGATCAACTCTTCGCCTTCTGACACGCTTTGCATAATCCGCGTATCTGCATCGCGTGGCTGACAATCTTAAAGCCTTTTGCGGCGGCGATCTCCTTTTGGCGCTTTTCGATCTCTTTATCGACAAACTCGATCATAGCGCCGCAGGAATCGCAGATCATATGATCGTGATGTTCTTTCAGTCCAAACTCGTATTTTTTGCCGCTTGCGCCAAAGCTAACGCTGGTAACGATACCCGCCTCCTCTAAAAGCGCCAAAGTGCGATAGACCGTAGCGGTGCCGATATTTAGCCCTTCGTAATTGCGCATAATAACGGCTTTTAACTCTTCGGGGATAAAATGCCCTTCGCTCTCTACGATAGCGCGCAAAATCACCTCGCGCTGATTGGTGTATTTCAAGCCGTTCGACTTCAAAACGCGCACAAAACGCGACAAGACTTCTTCAAAGCCGATTTTTGCTTTAACGCTCATCTTTATTCTCCTTCTTTTTCGTTGTTTTTTACGTCGTCGATAAGATCGGTAGCCGCTTCGCCGCCCTCGATAACCTTATCGGTAATCTCCTCTACGATCCCGTCTACCCTTTCGACCGTTTCTTTTACCTCTTTAACGGACTCTTTAGCTTTTTCTGTAACGGCTTGAACGGGCTTTTCTATGTCAAGCTTGATCAAAAATCCGCCCGTCGCGCTCAAGGCGCGATACAAGACGATCTCCTCGCCGTTTTTCTCGAGCCATTTTGCGACTAGCGTAGTTTGACTAAGCGCATAGACAATGATCGAAAAGAGGACAAAAACCTTTGCCGCTCCGAGCAAGAAGCCCAACATACGATCGAGCCAAACCATCAAAGCGCGGCTCATACTCTCTTTAGCGCGAATACGTTTTGAAAGCCACAGACCGAGCAAAAAGCAAACAAGCCAGACCAACATAAAAACAATCGCAAAGCCCGCCAGCTTTATCGCCCCTTCGTTGGTAAGCTGAAACGAATGTTCGGACGTCCAGCTGCCTACCCTAAACGCGAGGCGCGATCCCAAAAATACGCCAAGCCCTACGCCTATAAGAGAGAATACTTCTCTGATCGCGCCGCGAAAAACCCCTTGTACTCCCAACACGACGATGAGAACCAAGACTACAATATCAAGCCAATGCATAAGTTACCCTTTCCTAATTCTCAAGAATGAGAACGGCGTTTTTTTCTTGTTTAAGCGCTTTACGTAGCGTCGCTTCCGCTCTAGCGCAGATCGACTCCGCCGTATCTGCGGCGCGGTGCGCAATAAGCGCGGCGCCGATCGTAACGTCTATAATTTTATCCTGATAGACAAGTTTGCTCGTTTCCACCCGCGATTGAACGCGCTTTATAGCTAGACGGGCTTGTTCCTGATCCGATCGGTTAAAGACGACGCAAAAGACGTTTTCGTGCTTTGAGTTTTCGTTGTAGCGGTAGATACGGTTGTCGCTTCTGATCGAGCCTTGCAGACTTTTTGCGATAAAAAGCAAAATCTTATCCGTAACGACATAGCCGTATTTTTCTTTCAAATCGTGGTAATTGTCGATCGCCGCAAGCGCGATCCACAGATCGAGATTGCGGTTTAAGCCGACCTCCAAAATCTGCCCAAGCTGGCGCTTAAGCAACATCGGCGTTCTTAGGCGCGTAAGGGAATCGACGTAACTATCTACTTCGACCTTATTCAGATCGCTCTCTAGCCTGACGATAGTTTCTTCGGCTTTTTTCACCTCGCCGTTAAGTTCGCCAAAATGTAACTTTATTTCCTCTAAAATTGCGGCGGGGATCGCGGCGTCGCTCTCCAGTTTTTTCAGATCGAGCGCGGATTCTCGCTCGTTTGCAATATCCTTAAACCGCAACGCGCTCGTAGAGTATTCCAGCAACGTATCCCGCGCTAGCTCCAAAGACAATTCAAGGCTTTTATGAGCGGCGGAATCGGGATTCAGATACCGATCGTTTAACTCGCGTTCGATCTGCGCGCCGTATTTCTCGGCGACGTCCGAAAACGCCTTTGCGTAGTAGAGCGGCAAAGCTGGCGTCGCGGTTCTGTCTAATAGTTCCAACGCCTCCCTCGAAATATCGCGCGCTATTTTGTCAAGCTCGATTGTAGCCATTAACGCTTCCTTTAACCCTAAAGGCGTGAATTATACCCGCTATTTCACTATACTAAACCTAAATTATACTCGTTTTCTCTATAATTGTTTATGACAAAACGAGAAGCGCTAACGAGAATAAACGACGATCTAAACGTTTTAGGAGCGGCGGCATTGGAGCGAAAACGGAGCTTGCACCCCGATCGCGTAACCACTTTTATTATCGATCGAAACATCAACTACACAAATATCTGCCATATCGGTTGCAAGTTTTGCGCCTTTCACGTCAAATATGGAGATGAAAACGGCTATGTGTTGCCGTATGAAGCGATCGACCGCAAGATCGAGGAGCTAATAGCCGTCGGCGGCACGCAGATTCTTTTTCAGGGCGGCGTTAATCCCGCGCTTAAGATCGGCTACTACGAAGAGCTTGTCGATCATATCCATACGACCTTTGCGTCAATCGACATACTCGGCTTTTCCGCCGTCGAGATCGCCTATATTGCAAAAATCAGCGGCATAACCACAAAAGAGGTTTTAGCGCGGCTAAGAGATCGTGGAATGGGCGCTATGCCGGGCGCCGGCGCGGAGATTTTAAGCGATCGCGTCAGATCGTACGTCAGCCCCAATAAGGTTAGCGTCGCCGATTGGCTACGTATTCACGGCGAAGCGCACGAATTGGGAATGACGACGAGCGCGACGATGGTTTTTGGTTTGGGCGAAAGCGACGAGGAGATCGTCGATCATTTTGAGAGTTTGCGAATCCAGCAGGACAAAACGGGAGGTTTTACCGCGTTTATTCTGTGGAGCTACCAGCACGATCGCACTCCTTTGCAAAAACTCCGTCCCGATCTAACCAAACAAAGCTCCAACCGCTATTTGCGGCTTTTGGCGCTAGCTCGGCTCTATCTGGACAACTTTAAGAACATTCAGTCAAGTTGGGTTACGCAAGGCGCATATATCGGACAGCTCGCTTTACGCTTTGGGGCGAACGATCTAGGTAGCACGATGATGGAAGAAAACGTCGTGGCGGCTACGGGCTGTTCTAATTCGATGGCTACTGAGGAAATGGTGGAGCTGATTAAAGGCGTGGGCGAAATACCTATGCAAAGAAACACGCGCTATTCGCGTTTAAGAGGTTTTTGAAATTGGGCGATTACAAACGCATAGAGGAGATCGATTTTGGCGCGCTATACCGATCGCATAAAGCTCTTAGCGGCGATCGGATAAAAAGCGCTAAAGAGTGGGACAAACGCGCCGAAAAAATGGGCGAGAAAATGGCTGGCGGCGGGTTATACAACGACTTTATTAAATCCAAAGTCGATCTGAGCGGCGCGCAAACTATGCTTGAGATCGGCTGCGGCGCGGGAACTTTTAGTCTGGCGTTCGCGCCGTATTTGGAAACGATCTACGCTTTCGATTTTTCGGGCGAAATGCTGAAAATCTTAAAAAGACTGCAAAAAGAAAAAGGATTAACCAATATCGTCAGTTTTCAAGCCGATATAGAGGGCGACTGGGCGATCGCGCCAAAATGCGATATTGTCTTAGCTTCGCGCTGTATGGAAGTAACGGATATGAAAAGCGTTTTAACGCAAATTGACAATTACGCAAAAAGAGCGGTTTATATCACGGCTAAAGTAGGTAAGAGTTTTCTACATAACGAGCTTTTGGAGGCTTTAGAACGAAAAGTCGTCGGTCGTCCTGACTATATTTATATTCTTAACATTCTTTTTGAAATGGGAATATACGCAAAAGTCGATTTCGCGCCGATCGGCGATCCCCAAAACGATCCGCCAACGACAAAGGCGGCGTTTATCGAGGCGATCGCGGGAATGTCGGACAATTTATCCAAAGAAGAAGAAAAACGCGCCGCCGATTATTTCGATCGTTGTCTGTCCGAAGGCAAAACGCCCCGTTTTCGCAACGATTCTTGGGCGCTAATCTCCTATGAAAAACCTTTATAAACCGCTTGCCGCCATTCCCGCGAAGCGATAGCTTCCGCGGGAATGACCGCGCTTATAGGTTTTGCTAATCGGCGGTTATTGAAACCATATAAAATGTATGGTTCCTATAAACCTTAACGCATTATCCGCGAAGCCTATATCTGCTCTTTTGGTTTGGGCAGTTCGCCTTTGATTTTGCCGCCTACGCCGCCGGCAACGCGAATCTTGCTGTAGCCTTCAAAGATCGCCTGCGATTCGATGATCAGATTTGACGAAACAAGATCGCCGTTCATTCTACCGCCCGCCAGTATCTCGACGTTGGCGCAATCCGCGTTACCGTCCAATTCGCCGCTAAGGACTAGCTTTTCGGCGAAAACCTCTCCCTTTAGACTGCCAGAAGAGCCGATCGTAACTATATTTGAAGAACGCACCGTCCCGTCTATTTGTCCGTCGATATGGAGTTTGCATTCAACTTCGACGGAACCTGTAATTTTGGTTCCTTTTGCGACGATAGTTGTTCCAGAAGTGTCCACTGCCATGCTATTCCCTTTGCCACCGAATCCCATTGAACTTTTTTCTCCTTGTCGAAGATAGTTTCGTAACTCTGCAAGTCCCACTCCATAAACGCCGTAGGATCTAGCGGTTTGTTTAAATAACGAACCTCATAGTGCAAATGGGGTCCGTTAGAATACCCTGTATTGCCTGAATATGCGATCAATTGTCCCTTTTGAACAAAGTGTCCCTGTTGCACCATAACGCGATCGAGATGTCCGTATAAGGTCTTAAAACCAAACGAGTGCGAAAGCGTTATCAAATTGCCATACCCAACCGTTTGCCCGCTTCGCGTTACCTCTACCACCCCGTCCGCAGAGGCATAAACGGGAGTTCCGATCCTAGCGCGCAGATCGACTCCCGTATGAAACTCCCTTTGCGTACGCCTTAGCGGGTGATAGCGCCAGCCAAAAGCGCTGGTGTTTCCGCGAAACTCGATGGGCATTCCGCTTGGCACTAGCCTAAGCGTCAACATTCGCTCGGCTACTCCGACCCGCGCTAAATTAAGCCTTTGGGTCATCTCTTTTTCGGATTTTTTGTCCTGTTGCGCGCTAGATAGCCCCGCGATCGACTCGATGTCGGCGATCTTTTCGCCAAGCTCGGCGATCGTGGCGTTTTTCTCCTCGATAGCCTCTTCAAGATTGATACTAGAGCTTAAAAGCGTTTTATGCCGCTCTTTAAGTCGATCGAAAGCGTCCAGCTCCCCAAGCAAAAAGTAAATGCTACAAACGCCAAACAAGACCAGAATCAAAAATCCGATCGCTATATATAACGCCGCGTTTTTGGTCGCTTCGCCGATCGTGTAGCTTTTAGAGCCGTCAATCGTGGTGATGGTTATTGTGATTTTATCGCGCATTCCGCGCTTTCAAAAAAGCTTCTACGACGCTAAAACCGCCAAACACCAAATACTCCTCGTTTTTATCGATTACGCCGCTAAACTCGCCTCGCGCGATTTCCTCGCTATCCAGCGCGGAGACAATAGCCCCTTTATCGGCGGCGCGTAAATGATCCAGTCCAATCAGCAAACACCGCTTAACAATCGGCTTTAAGATATGCAAAATCGTCTTGTAATCTTTATCGGCGAAGCTATTATAAACTAGCGTTACTTGTTTAGCGCCGTAAGCCTCCCGAATAGCCCTAGCCGCGTGCGCGTTATGTCCCGCGTCTATAGAAACGTTGGGCGCGATTTTGGTCAATCTGCCAAGCAACGGATTGGTTTTGAATAAGGCGGCGCTCGGGTTTAGTTTCAAATACGCGGCTGCCGCGAAGGCTAATTGGCGGTTGATCGCCATAAATCTCGCGCCCTCTTTCGTTTCAAAACGATCCAGCGACGGCGCCAGATCGCGAGCTTTGTAGAGCGTTAATTTTCGCTCGTTAGCGATTTTCTGCGCGATCTCATAGACGACGTTATGCTCCTGTTTGGCTAAAATCGTCGTCGATCGCATAGCTTTTAATTTGGTATGCGCGATAAGCTCGATCGTATCGCCCAAGATATGCTGATGATCGTAATCGATCGGCGTTATTAGCAGTAACTCGCAAGGAAAAACGCTTGTAGCGTCAAACTCGCCGCCAAGCCCCGCTTCCATAATCGCCAGATCGCAATCGCAAAAAAGCTCGATCGCTAAAATTGTGGCGTATTCAAAATAGCTTAGCTTTTCCGCCCATTTTGCGCCGATTTTGACGTAAAGTTTTTCGTGCGCCTCTTGCAAAAGGCGATCGCTCGCCTCCGCGCCGTTTAACCAGAATCGCTCGTTGATCCTTAAAATATGCGGCGAGGAGTAGTGCGCGATCCTGATTCCTTTCGTATGGCAGAAGTCGGCTAATATCCTGCCCGTAGAGCCCTTGCCGTTTGTGCCGATAATTTGAACGATCGACGGCGTTTGAAAGCGATTGGCGCATTCGCTCCAAAAGCGCGGAAAACGCTCTACGTCTATATTTGAATAGGCTTCGCCCTTGCTTAATAAAAACTCGTTAAAGGCGTTCATAGCGCCGCTTTGTAGGCGTTGCCGCCGTTAAGTTTTACAAACCGCAAAGCCGCGTCCGCGGCGCTGATGCAGTCGCCCTCGCTTTTACATTGCGATCGCAAAGCCGCGCCTACGCTTAAGGTTACGTTAAAGTTTCTATTTTCGTATACAAAGCGTTTGGAAGCCATTTTCGTTACGATCGTTTGTAAAGCGGTTTCGATCTCGCTTTTTGTTTGATTGACAATCAGCATTAAAAACGTATGACCGATATAGTGTCCGTAAGTAGCGTTTTGCGGCAACGATTTTGAAAGAAAGTCCGCCGCGATACTAAGCACCGTTTCAAAGCTGCCGATTCCTAGTTCGTTTAGCAGGTTTTCAAAATCGTCTATCTCTAAAAATACCGCGACGTAATCGGTTTTGTTTGCGTCAAACTCCCGTTCGCGCTCCTCCAAATCGGCGTTGATCGACCTGCGATTTGGCGCTTTGGTCGTTTCGTCGCGTAGAGCCTCGCGCTTCGATTTGGCAAGCTCCTCTTCGAGAGCGTCGATACGGCTTTGCATATCTCCTATGGTCTGCGTTCTATTTTTAAGCGACGAGTTAAAGTTTGCCAACGTTTTTTTGAACGCGCTTAAAAAATTGTCGCCGCTCGCTTCGCCGCGTTCGATCGTCCGCGCTAGCTCGCTGTTTTCGGCGTTTTGAGCCTCCAACGCGCTGTGAAACTCTTTGATCGTCGCTTCCAGCGTTTTTATACGCTCGCTTGCCTCGTTTAACCTCCGCGTTAAAAGGTTAGGAGCGCTTTTAGATTGCAAGCGCGTCCAGCGACGTTTTTCATCTTCTAAAATCAGCGGGCGCGACATATCGCGCTCTAAAGAGAACTTCGCCTCTTCGCCAAGCTCGCCGCCCATAGCCTCGATCACGACTAATAAACGGCGAACCAGCGCCGTAGATACGATAAGCGACGCGAATTCGCTAGAGGAGCTAGTCGCCTGATTTAGCCGCGAGGTTAAAAAGACGATAAGCTCCTCTTGCGTGCGAATACGATACGCTTCGGCCTCTTTTTTAATGCGCGGCGAAAGGTTTTCTATGGCGCGGGCGATAAAGTTGCAATCGTGGAGATTGAGTCCCAACTTTTTCGCTTCGGCGCAGAAAACGCGGCGGTAGTTTTCGGGCGTGATCGGCTCTTTGGTCTGTCTGAAAACCTCTAAAGCGTTTTTGATTGCCTCCGATAGCGACATCAGCGTTTCAACATAATAATATTTGCGATCAACATATCGAGCGCCTTTAACGCCGCCTCTCTTGCCGCTTCGTTTTTAGCTTCGTCGCTTAATACGGAGCTTGGCTCGGCCGCGAAATCGCGTTCGCCGCTTACGCTAAAGCGACGGTTTTTAATTTTATCGCTATTAACGATCGCGCTCATCGTTACGTTCGATCGATAGAGGATTATAAAGCCGTCCGCGTCTTTTTGTATCGAGGTTACATTGTAACGGTAATCGACAATCTCAATCGTCGTGTCCGCCTCCTCTCTTGAAACAAGCCGTTTGCCAAAACGCGAAACGATCGCTTCGTTAAGCGCGTTGATTAAAATTGGCGCGCTTTGCGGATCGGCGCGGTTGATAGCCGCGTCGGCGAAAACCTTATCGCCTAGCGTTTCTTTTATGTAGTGCGCGGCAGGTTTATAGCCGCAACCCGATAGTAGCAGAGATAGGGCGATAAGAACCGCTTTCATTTGACTACAAAATTGACGAGTTTTTTGGGAACGACGATCTCTTTAACGATCGTCGCGCCCAAACGCTCGCCGAGCTTATTTTTCGCCGCTACGATAATTTCGTCGTTAGTCGCTCTTATGTCAAGAGCTACCTCGCCGCGCAATTTGCCGTTAATTTGAATCGCGTAGGTTACGCTATCCTGTTCAAACACGCCTTCGGGAATCGCGATTGGCGAGAAAAACGTCCGATTAAATAGCCGTTCGCTTAGTTCGTAGCAGATATGCGGCGCGATCGGTTCTAGCAAAGTTAATAAAACAAAATATCCTTCGCTCCAAACCTTCTCGTTATTTTGAGCTTGCAGGGCGTTCAAAGCCTCCATACAAGCGGCGATCAACGTGTTGAAAGCGTAGGTTTTTTCAAAAACCTCCTCGTATTTTACCGCCGCCTCATAGACCTTGCGCCGCGCTAGTTTCTCCGCGCCAGTCAGCGCGTTTTGCGCGATTGCGGGCAAAGCGCAAATCGTCGCGTTTTCGGCGTTATTCCATAGGCGATTTAGAAAGCGGCGACAACCTTCTAGCGCGTTGTCGTTCCACTCTAGCTCTTTGGCGGGCGGCGCGGCAAATAATATAAACATTCGCGTTGCGTCCGCGCCGAAACGTTCGATCATATCGTCGGGATCGACGACGTTTCCTTTAGATTTGCTCATCTTCGCGCCGTCTTTTAGCACCATACCCTGCGTCAGAAGGGAGCTAAACGGCTCGTCAAAACTTAAACGCCCCGCGTCGCGCAAAGCCTTTGTGAAAAATCTAGCGTATAAGAGATGCAAAATGGCGTGTTCGATCCCGCCGATGTAGAGATCGACGGGCAAAAAACGTTCCGTCGCCTCTTTGTCAAACGGCTCTTTTTCCCATAGTTCTCGCGGGGTCGCGTAGCGCAGAAAATACCAGCTAGATTGAACGAAAGTATCCATTGTGTCGGTTTCGCGCCGCGCTTTCGCGCCGCATTTTGGGCAAACGCATTCCTTGAAAATCGGGTGGTTTTCTAGCGGATTTCCCTCGCCCGTGATCTGCGCGTCTTCGGGCAGAGCGACCGGTAGATTTTCCTTTTTTTCTGGAACGATTCCGCAATTTGGACAGATAATCAACGGAATTGGCGCGCCCCAATAGCGTTGGCGCGAGATTCCCCAATCTTTTAATTTGTAGTTGATAACGCTTTTTCCGATCTTGGCGTTTTCAAAATACGTCGCGATCGCCTCTCTCGCTTCCGCGCTTTTTAAGTCGCTAAAATCGCCGCTCTTTTCCAAAACGCCGTCTTGCGTAAAGGCTTCGTCCGCTTTATCGCCGCCGTCGATAGGAGCGATAACGCGCTTGATCGGCAAGCCGTATTTTTTAGCGAAATCAAAATCGCGGCTATCGTGCGCGGGAACGCTCATCACCGCGCCGCCGCCGTATTCGCTCAATACAAAATTGGCGCACCAAAGCGGTATTTTCTCGCCCGTCAATGGGTGAATCGCGTTTAGTCCTAGCGCAATCCCCTCTTTTTCGCCGCCGCCGCGCTCTTTTGGCGGCGTTCTTTGGATCTTTTCAAGCCGCGAAAGATCGGCGCTATCTAGCGTTTTTAGCGCCTGTAGTTTTCGGACAATCGAATGTTCCGGAGCTAGAGCGCAGTAGGTTACGCCGTAGATCGTATCGGCTCGCGTCGTGAAAACGCCAAAATTGTCAATTTCTTTGCCTAATTTTGCGATCGAATCGCTATCTAGCGCGAAACTAAACTCCAGCCCCTCGCTACGTCCTATCCAATTTTCTTGCTGGATCAAAACCTGATTAGCCCATTTGCCTTCTAGTTTTTTTAGATCGCCGAGAAGTTCGGCGGCGTATTTGGAGATCTTAAAGTAGTATTGATTCATCTCTTTCAAAACGACGGGCGAGTCGCAACGCCAACATTTGCCCTCGATTACCTGTTCGTTTGCCAGCACGGTTTGATCTTTTGGACACCAATTCAGCAAGCCCGCTTTTTTTTCGATTAGTCCCATATTCCACAGATCGATAAAAAGCGCCTGTTCGTGCTTGGTGTAGAGCGGATCGCTTGTGGCAAACTCGCGGCTCCACGCAAAGCTCAAGCCTAGCCGTTTTAGCTCGCCTCGCATCTGATCGATATTGTCGTAAGTCCATTTTTTGGGGTGAATACCGCGTTTGATCGCGGCGTTTTCGGCGGGCATTCCGAAACTATCCCAACCCATCGGGTGCAAAACGTTAAAGCCGCTCGAGCGGTAATAACGCGCGAAAGCGTCGCTAATGGCGTAGTTGCGCACGTGTCCCATATGGATTCGCCCGCTCGGATAGGGAAACATACTAAGAACGTATTTTTTAGGTTTGGCGCTATTTGCTTCAGGTTCGAAAGCGTTTTGCTTCTCCCAGATTTTCCGCCATTTCGCTTCAACGTCTTGCGGCTGATAGGCTTCCACTAAATATCCTCTTTTGCGTTTTATAGCGTCTTTGCGCTTGCAAGATCTTAATAATTCAAGTTGGCGATCATAGCAAAAATCGTTTTTGCCTTGCCGCGTATAGCTCGCTCTGTAGTAGAATGAAGGAGCGCAAGGCGCGGAGGAAGCGCCGATCCCCGATCGTTTGTAAGTTTTGAATACTCGCGACGCAAAAGCCGTCTTATTTCAAAAACCTACGCGCTAGACGCGATCGCCGCCTTGTCCGACCTAAAACGTTAAATATCTTCTTTAGTCTTTGCCGACTCGATCAAAAACAGCGCCGTCGTTACGACGTTCGAGATCGCCGCACCGATCGTAAGAGCCGTAGCCGCCTCGTAATTTTCGCTAAAAAGAAGCGTAAAAAACGCGGGTACAAGGTGCAAATCGGCAACTAGCGACGAGGCTAAAAGCTCCGCCGCGAGTAGATTGCGCACGCCCATTTTTAAGAGCGTAGAGATCAGATTTACGCCTGTGGCTATGTAGAGATATACGGGTTCGCTGTGGTATAAAAAGCCCGCCGCCGTAGTCAGGCTCATCAGCGTAAAGAATACATAAACGACTTTGCCCCAATCCATTAGATCGCCCCTCTTTCGTATAGCGCCCTTATTCGCGCTTTTTCCGCTTTTTCCTGCGCGGTTTTAGCCGCCCTTGCCTTCCACTCGCTAACGCTTACGCCAAAGGGACTAAGCAGGCTTGCCGCAAAAAAGATCGAGCTTAACGTACCGATGATTATGCCGGCAATCAAGACGAGCGAAAGCGGTTTAAGCGCCTCGCCGCCAAAAAGATAGGTGGTAAGGACGACAAAAAGCGTCGTAAGAGAGGTTAAAGTCGTCCGCGAAAGAGTTCTGCTGATCGCCTCGTCGATCGTTTCGCTTAATTGGCTTGCGCCCGCTTTGCCCATTATCTCCCTAATGCGATCGAACACGACGATCGTATCGTTTAGCGAATAGCCCAACACGGTTAAAAGCGCCGCTAAAATATCGAGATTCACGGGGATTTGCAACAAAACCACAAAGCCCACCGTAAGAAGAATATCGTGTATCGCGCACAGCGCCGCCGCGACCCCAAAGCGCCACTCGAAACGCAAGGTTATGTAGATCAGAATACCGATCAGCGAAACGACTACGGCCATAGTTCCAGCCGCGCGTAATTGCTCTCCGACCTTTGAACCGACCATATCGATTTTGCGTATCTCGAAGTCGCCCGTATCTTTTAGCGCGTCGCGTATCCGATCGCCAACGTCCGAACCTAAAGAGCTTGTCATAGCGGACGCTTTTATAACGATCTCGCTGGGACTGCCAAACTCCTGAACCTGCGCTCCGTCAAAGATCGTCCCCTTTAGAACCTCGCGTATCTGATCTTGCGGCGCGTCGTTTTGATAGCGAACCTGAATCACCGTGCCGCCCGTAAAGTCGATCCCGTAATTAGGCGATTTAAGAAATAAAAGCGCGATCGCGGCGATTACGATCCCTATGATTACGATCAAGATCGGCTTTTGCCATTTTGCGAACGGGTATATTCGGCTGTATGGTTGCATTAAAGCGCTCCTTTTGGAACCGAGAAATAGCGGTTTATATTTTCTTTAGTAATTTTTGGCGCGAAAAACTCGAAAATGCCTCGCGTGCCGACGATCGCCGTGAGCATAGAACACAAAATCCCTACGCCCAGCGTTACCGCGAAACCTTTGACGGGGCCCGTGCCGTAAGCGTAAAGCGCGATCGCGGCGATAAGCGTCGTAACGTTCGCGTCTAAGATCGCGCTGAAAGCGTTGGCGTAGCCCTGCTCGATCGCCTTTAACGCGCTTTTGCCCTCGTAAAGCAACTCTTTAATCCGCTCGTTGATAATCACGTTCGCATCGACCGCCATACCGATCGTAAGCACAATGCCGACCATACCGGGCAAGGTCAAGGTAGCCCCAAACAGAGCCATAATCGACACGATCAAAAAGAGATTGACAAAAAGCGCCGCAACGCTAATTAACCCTGCGGCGCGGTAGTAGATAATCATAAAAACCGCGACGAGTAAAAAACCGCTAATAAGCGCGATCGCGCTCGCTTTAATGCTGTCCGCGCCTAGCGACGGCCCGACGCTGCGTTTTTCTTGCATCTCCACGCTCGCCGAAAGCGATCCGCTTCTAAGCGCGATAGCTAGATCGGCGGCTTCTTTGTCTTTGAAAGAACCGCTGATCTGTCCGCTACCGCCGCCGATTCTTTCGCGGATATTAGGGGCGCTATAGATTTTGTTATCCAGCACGATCGCCAGCCGTTTGCCCACGTTTTTGCCGCTAAAATCGCCAAAGATTCTCGCGCCTTCGCTATCGAGCGTGAAGTGGATAACGGGTCTATTCGTCTGCGGATCGCTACCTACTCTAGCGTCCGTTAAATGTTCGCCGTCGAGAATTGGAATCTGCTTCACAACGTAACGAACGCTCGGATCATAAACGTCGGGCAGGATAATCGATCCTAGCGCTCTGGCTTCCGCCTCGCTTAAAATTAAAGCGCGAGCGTTGTTCGCCTCGTCTACCGCCATCATCTGCAAATGCGCCGCCTGCGCGATCAGACTTCTAGCCCTCTGTTCGTCTTCGTCGTTTTTAATGCCGGGCAACTCGACAAGGATTTGATCTACGCCCTGCCTTGCTACGGTCGGTTCGCTTAAACCAAACTGATCGAGTCGGTTGCGGATCGTTTCCACCGCTTGCGAAACGGAAGAGCTACGCGCCAACTCCGCCTCTTCGTCGCTTAACGATAAAAAGTAGCGCGAAACGCCGCCGCTAATCTCCTCTTTTACCAAAACGCCGTTTAGCTGTTTGATATACTCGTTGAGTTTGCCCTTTGCCTTCGAGTCGAGCAGCTCAAACGAAAGGCTTTCCGGATCAAAGCGCAAACCGTCGATCAAAATATCGTTTTGATCCGTATAAACGCCGATCCCGCCCGCGATACTTTTGATTCTGTTGGCGATCGCCTCTTCTGTATGCACGCCCAACAGCATATAAAGCCCGCCTTGCAGATCGAGCCCTAGATTGATCTTCGCGCCCCTGTCCCAATTCAAAAAGGTAGGCAGGCTAAAGGCTACGCCAAATATCAGCGCGACGATAAAAACGACTAAGCGCGAATTAACTCTTGACGGCGTCAATTTCTATTTTCCTCGCAACGGAGCTTTTGTCGATTTTAACGACGACGTCTTTGCTAATCTCGACTTTGATAAACTCCTCGTTCTCGTCCGCTTTTACCACTTCGGCGTAAATGCCGCCTGTGGTAACGACGCGATCGCCTCTTTGAAGAGTAGCGATCATCTCTTTATGCCTTTTGGCTTGTTGTTGGTTCGGGCGGATGATAAAAAAGTAAAAGAAGGCTAACATCACCAAGAGCGGCGGTAACATACCAAGCAACCCTGGCGCTCCCGCCGCCGCGTCTGCGGCGTTTGCCGCGCCTGAAACTACTTCGGAAGAATCCGGCATAAAAGTCCTTTTTGCAAAATTTTGTTTTTTTCGAAAGCGCAATCCTAACACAAGCGCGCTAATATACGCTTTAATAGGCGCGTTTGCGTCGAGCGGATTTATCTATTTAGAGGCTTTGGGGCTTGATCTCGCGCTTCTAAATACGATCGCGGCGATCGCGGCGATCGCGCTTTGGCTTAACGCGGGCAAAAAGATCGCTTTCGCGTTTGGATTTTTCGCGGCGCTTTTATGGTTCTGGTGGATCGGGCTTAGTTTTTTATACACGCAATATCCAATTTTAGCGCCGTTTGCCGCGCTTGTCGTCGCGTTTAGCTACGCCGTTTTATTTTGGGCGATCGCCTTTTTGCCGCTGTGGGCGCGAGTTTTTGCGATCGCTTTTGCCTTTAGCTGGATCGAGCCTTTTGGTTTTGCGTGGTTTAAGCCCGAGCTTATCTTAGGAAGCGGCTACTTTTCTACGCATAGTTTCGCGTATCCGATTCTGGTTTTCTCGTGTTACTTTTTTATCTTTGGTTTTAAGCGCGCGCGCGATTTTGGTTATCGGGCGGCTTGCGGCGCGATCGGCGCTATTTTATTGATCGTTTGCTTTGTTTTGCCCGCGCCAAAAAGACCCGATTTTCCCGCGCTTGAAATTGAACTCGCGCAAACCGATATCAGTCAGTCGATCAAATGGGAACCGGCGGATCTGCCGCGCCAAACGCTAGAGGTTTTCGAGCTAATCAATAAAGCGATCGAGGCGCGAAAAGATACGATCGTTTTGCCCGAAGCGGCTTTTGCTACTTTCTTAAATAGAGATCGGGCGCTTTTGGACAAGTTGGCGTTAAAAAGTTTTTCGATCTCTATCGTAGCCGGCGGCTTACATCTAAAAGGTAATCAACCCTACAACAGCGCCTATATTTTCAAAGACGGCGAATACGAGATCGCCGATAAGGTTTTTCTTGTGCCTTTTGGCGAAGCAAGCCCTCTTCCTAAATGGGCTGGGCGCTGGATCAATACGCTATTTTTTGGCGGCGCCGTCGATTACCAAACAGCCGCGAAACCGACCGATTTTACGATTAAAAATTACGGCTTTCGTATAGCGATCTGCTACGAAGCGGGGATCGAAGCTATGTATAAAAAATCGCCGCCATATATGATTGCCATTTCAAATAACGGTTGGTTTATTCCCTCTATAGAACCGACTTTGCAAAAACTCTTAATGCGCCTATACGCCAGACGCTACGGCAAAATTATATGGCACAGCTCTAATGAAAGCCCTTCGGAAATAATCTATTAAACCGTTATTTTCTAAACCAGCTTATTTTTGGTAGATTGCGTATTTTGTGGCGAGTTTGTAGGGACGATAAGAGAGCTTGACCTTTCGTAGATTTTCAAAGCCCATATCGTCGCCGACGTTGATATAAGTACAGTTATATTCGGCTTTTAAGACCTTGCAAAACTCTCGGAAAATATATTGCGCGCTTCCTAAAACCTCAAAATCGGTTTTCTCGATTAGCACGCTAGCGCTCGTTTTATTAAGTCGTTCGCCGACGGTAAATCCCACCGTGTCGTCGCCCATTTTCAGCACGATACCGATCAAAGAAAGCTCGGTATAACGTTTCAAAATCCTTCTGATAGCAAAGCGCTCGTGGCTAATACCGTCCAAAAACTGCTCGGTCTGATCTTTTGGCAGATAGCGCATACGGTTGGCGATCCAACGGTTTAATAGATCGTTGATCGCTTCGCCGTGCTTTTGCGGGTCTAAAATCTCGATCGACGTATTTGGATAGGTTTTACGAAACTTGTTAATTTCGTTGCGTTTGGCGTGAAATACGTTGCCTTTCAGCTCGATAAGATCGTCCGCAAGGTAGATGTAATCGGCGTATTTTTTTTCAACGAGGAAGTTTTCCAGTATCTCGAAAATCTCCGCGCCTTTTTCCAAATAATCGACAAACCCCTGCAAGAAAAACTCGCATACATAGTCGATACGCGAATAGTAGATCGAACTATTATGTTCGTTCATAATCGCAAAACACTCGATTAGCGCGTCGTTGACCTTTTCTTTTTCGCCAAGCGGGGGCAAAAGCATAGTTAGCTCCTCGCCGCTTAACAAAAACAGGCAAAACGTATCTTTTACGATCGCGTAAAAACCGCTAGAATAGCTCAACCACACGTAATTTTGGGCGAACGTATAGTCGCTCGCCTCCGTGTCGATAAAGGCTAGATAACTTTCCATAATCTCTTTGGCTTCAATGTTGAAGGGGACGAGCCGATGCTCTTTGATCGAGAGCGAAACCATTTTATTGCTCTTTGCGTTAAGGTAAAACGACAGGCGAAAGCATAGCAAACTTGCGTAAAATTGCAACTAATGCGCGCCAAAAAACGCGAAAACTTGACTTTTGGCTTGCGGCGCGAAAAAGCGCGGGGCTTTAGTAAAGTTTGACGTAACGATCGACGACGGCTTTAACGTCGAAGCGCTCTACCGCCCTTTTTCTCGCGGCTTTTCCCATTTTTTCGCGCAACTTTTGATCGTTAAAAAGCCTTGCAATCGCCTCTTCTAGCGCCGCGCTATCGCCAACAGGGACTAAAAACCCGCCGATCTGATCTTCGATCGTATCGCGGCAACCGACCGCGTTGGTCGTAACGATTGGCAAACTCATCGACATAGCCTCTAAAATCGATCGCGAAACGCCTTCGCGGTAACTTGGCAGAACAAAAATATCCGCCGCTTGATAGTACGGTTTAATATCTTTTTGTTCGCCCGCAAAAACGACGCAATCGCTATGCGCGATCGTATTAACGCTATTCAAAGAAAAAAGATTGCCCTTATCGCCGCCGCCGACAATAACAAACTCGATCAGATCGCCGTATTTATTTTTAAGATTTTGCGCCGCTTTCAAAAGCTCGAGTATTCCTTTATGCTTGATTAAACGCCCGACAAAAAGAATCGTTACTTTATCTTTTTTGCCCCGCTTGGTTTTTTGCCAAAACTTTGTATCTACGCCGCTTGATCCGATCAAAAGCGCCTTGCTGGCTTTAACGATTTTTTTTTGCGTAAAAAAGTTTAGATCGTCGCTATTTTGAAAGAGAACTTTCGCGCATAGTTTGCCGATCGCATAATAACCAAATAGCAGAATATTTTTAACGATTTTCGCCTTTGGCGAATCGTCGATAAAAAAAGAGCCTAAACCCGTAACGGTCGCGTAGATCGTTTTTATACCCGCTAGCCTTCCCGCGATCGCGCCGTAAAGATTGGGTTTGATCGTAAAGCAGTGTAAAATATCAGGCTTAACGCGCCTTAAGATTCTCGCTAAACGAAAGATAACGGCGATTTCCGAAAAAGGACTAAGAGAGGAACGTTTAATTTTATAATCGATAGTTTCAATTTTATCTTGCGCGAAAAGATGGCTATATTCGCCGCTAGGGACAAGCGCTATCACGCGGTATCCGTTATTTGCAAGGTAGCGCATAATCGGCAGGCGAAAAAGATATAAATTACCGTCAAAATGACTAAGAAAAACGATTGTTTTCATTGGTTTTTATTCCAAACCTCCAAACAAAAAAGCGCCCATAACGCCTTTGCTCTCTCCTCGCGCCCCATCTTAATATCTAAAACCTTTGGATCTAGCAGATTGCGCCATATCGCGTTTTGCGCTAAAACCAGATCTAAAATCGGCTCTTTTAATTCGTTTTCGACCCAATTTGATAGCGGAACTTCAAAGCCGCGTTTAGGCGCGGAAGCGATTTTACCGCCTAATCGTTTTTGGCATAATAGGCGCAAAATATATTTTGTTTTTGTTCCTCTAATTTTCAGGCGATCGGGCAGACTAGACGCAAGATAAGAAAGCTCTCGGCTTAAAAAGGGGCTTCTAGCCTCTAGCGAATTTGCCATCGTGGCAATGTCCATTTTTGGCAAAAGATCGCTAAAAAGCAACAAAGACTGATCGCTTAAAAGCGCCAAACTTAGCGGCGTAGCGTCGGGCAAATTTTCCAAAAACTCCGATACCTCTTTTGCGATCGTATTGCTAGTATCTAAAGGCAGAGGAATAGCCGATCGACTTTTACGCCAAAAATCGAGCGGGGTTTTCGCGCTTGCGCTTTCAAGAAGGCGGTAAAAATAGTTATAGGCGCTTATCTTATTTTTTGGCTTAGCCAATAGCTTAAAAAGCGCGGGAAACTTTCGCGCGATAGAAAACCAGCCGTTTGCGATCGGAACGTAGCGGCGATAGCCCGCAAAAAGCTCGTCCGCGCCATCGCCGTTTAGGACGACTTTTACATATTTTTTCGCAGCTCTAGCCACATAGAAACTAGGAATTGCGGAGCTATCCGCAAAAGGTTCGCCATAACGCGTCAAAATGTTTTCAATATCGTTTGTTAAGTCGGGCGAAACGTCGATCGTCGTATGAAGAGTTCCAATCGCGTTTGCGATCGCTAAAGCCTGCGGCGATTCGTCGTAGCTTCCGGCAAAGCGAACGGTAAAAGTTTTTAAATTACCGCGCTCTTTCGCGGCGTAATAGCAGACAAGAGAGCTATCTATGCCGCCGCTAAGAAAAGCGCCGACCTCCACGTCGCTGGACTCCAAACGGCTTTTAACGCTTTTTTGTAACGCCGTTTCAACTTTTTCTATTGCCTCTTCTTCGCCGATTTGCTTTTGATCGTAATGCAAAACGGGATCAAAAAAACGTCCGGATTCTACTTCAAAGCTATTAAGTTTTAGCTTTAGCCACGAAGCTGCCCTAAGTTTAAAAACCTCTTTATAAATCGTTCTTTCAAACGGGATAAAACCAAGCCCTAAAAACGCCTGCGCCGCTTTTGGATCAAACGTGAAATTAGCTATTTTAGCGAGCGCGTTCAATTCGCTCGCAAAGATAAACCCGTTTTGAAACGAGTAATAAAGCGGCTTTTTTCCATAACGATCGCGGGCTAAAAAAAGCGATTGATCGTTTTGATCGTAGATCGCGAAAGCGAACATTCCGTCAAGCTCTTCAAGCATATCTGCGCCGCGCTCCTCGTAAAGCGCCAGAAGCGTTTCGGTGTCGCTTCTTGTTTTAAAATCTTTTTTTAGGCTTTTGCGAAGATCGTTATGATTATATATTTCGCCGTTAAAAATAATCGTTAAATGATTGCGCCTCATAGGCTGTTTGCCCGCCGCAATATCGACGATACTTAACCTGCAATGAACAAGCGTGATCAGATCTGATTCAAAAACGCCGTTTTCGTCAGGGCCTCTATGCGCCAAAGCGTTAAGAAGTTTCTGCGCCTTTTCTTGATTTTTGCCATAAAATCCCGCAATTGCGCACACTACTTTAACACCCGATAAATCTTTATTCTCGGCGACATAATTACGGGTTCAAAAAGCGTCGGATCGTAGTTTTCCAGCGCGAAAAGCTGAACGTAGGTCGAATTAAACGCCAATTCGCTCATAAGCCAACCCGTTCCTAACGCAAAATTGATAATAACGACAACGCCGTCGCGGTTAAAACCGCGCCCGCTCCTAGCAAATCTAACGGTTTCGTTTTCTTTAACGTAGCCGGTTTCAAAATAACGGCTAATAGGGACTTCCCGTCCTCTGATTACGGCAATACCACGTTTAGCGTCGATCGTAAAACGCTCTTGAACGCTATAAAGTTGATATACGCCGTCATTGGCGCCAGATATACGAGCGCCGATAAAAAACGGCGGATCATACTCTTTACCCGTGTCGGGTTCAAGCGAAGAAAACTGCATAACCGTCGAATATATATAGCTCATCTCGTCCGGCAAAAATAGATAGGTTTCGCGGGTTTTATCGGGTAGAGTCAGGTTACTATCACCCAATCGTTTTAAAAAATTTCGCGCCGTCGTTTCGCCGTAATCCTGCATCATCTGAGCGATGATCGACGCATAGCTACGTTCCGCAAATTGCCGCTCCGTATATTCGACGGCAAGACGCGATAGATTTGCCGCGGAGATCTGATTTGGGGTCGATAAAATAAAGCTTGGCGCAAAGTTATCCGCGCCGCTATGTTTACCGCCGTCGGCAAGCGTTTTTAGGTATGTATAGTAGCGAAGCGGATAGCCGTAATCCCACCATGTAATAACGTAATCTTTCCGCGCTTCAGTCCGCTTTTTAAATTCGTTTAATATCTGAACTTCGTTAGAATCAAAAGGCGGTTGCATAGAATATTCGAAGATATGCAAAATATGCGGCGATAAAAATACGACAAAAGAGAGCGCTAAAAAAACGTTTTTAAGTTTAATGGGAATAAGATTGGCGACGACGACGATCTTAAAGCTAATACGATCGGCGATGCAAAACAATAGATAACTTAATCCCAAAGCCATAACCGCGACGGCAAAAATGGTAAATCTCAAACCGCCGCCATTGATCAATCCGGGTATGCCGTAAGCCATAAAACCAAGTCCGATAAAAGGAAGCGAGATAAGCATAACTCTATAGCGACTCATCAACGCAATCGTTCCGATCAGCGCGACGATAAACGCCAAAGTATGTCCGCTAATTCGAGATGCAAATTCGCTAAATGGTATCTCTTGAGCCTCTCTAACCGTCTGCGCTACGTTATAAAAGTGCAAGGTCGCGTTGGTATCCGCCGAAACCGAAGTCGCCCTGCGAACAATATAGCCTGAAAACTGATGCCAAAAACTGGCGATAACGCCCGAAAAATATAGCGATACGATCGCGGCAAAAATAAGAAGCGGCAAAATCAGCCAACGTTTTTTAGTTTGCTCCTCAAATATAACAAAAAGCGCGAAAAGAGCGACGATTATAAAAGAGCCAATCGCTATACCAAAACGCATAGATAAAATGCCGGTAAATAAGAAAAAAAGCAGTTTATCATTGTAGCTATGATCGCCGTCTTCGTCAGATTGATAAGAGAGGAGAGAATAAATAAACAAAACGCCCGCCATACCAAAAATAAGCAATTGCGAATTTGGGTAATACCAGATACTCAAAGGAGCAAAAATCGCGGCGAGAAGTAAAAATATCGATTTTTTGGAGGTTACGCCCGCAACGATCGAATACAGGCTTAACGTGGAAAGAACGATAATTAACATATCGTCGTCGTAATAACCGACCATCGTTCTGTTGTAGTAACTCCACGCGATCGAACCGATTAACGCCGCCCCAAAACCCATATAACTTTGCTTCAAACTATGCCCGATCAGCACGATAGGAACGACAAGCAAACTTCCTAAAGCGGCGGGCAGATAAAAGATGAGCGTTTCAAAGGGGATAAAGGGTAAATATTTAGCCAAAAACGCCGTAATGATCGGTAAAGAACGGGTAACGGGGCTAAGTTCGTCGATATATGCGGGGTTTTCAATCAGATCGCGCGCGCCTTCAGCCCAAAAATAGCCGTCCGGCGTGTTGATCATAAACTCGCCTAGCCAATAAAACTCCGCTACGTCCAAATAAAGCGCCGTCCAGATAAGACGGCAAGCAAAACTAAAAAGCCACGCGCCAAAAATTAGCGCCGCCAACGTCTTTACGTCGACGCAATTTTCTTTAATATCCAAGAAATTATCGATCGCGTATAAAGCTCCCCGCGACTTTTTTTGCTTGTTCAAACCGCCCATTATTGTCCTTTTAAAAAGCGCAAGTTTAGCAGGAACGCGCTAATCGAGCTTTTCGATCTCGCAAAAGTTCGCGGTTTAGATCGCCGACCTGATCCACTCGGCGATCTTTTCTATAGTTTTTGGCTCTTTTTTCGACGCAAAAATAAAAGGCTTTCCGCGTCTTGCCGCCTCTACGTCGCGTAGCATTTGATCTAGATCGACATCCACAAAACGCGCGAGATCGGTTTTATTTACGATCAGTAAATCGCACATAATAAGCCCCGCGCCCCTTTTGCGTGGAATATCGCCGCCCTGCGCCACATCGACGACATATAGATAAAAATCGACAAGTTCGTATGAAAAGGTCGCGGACAAATTATCTCCTCCGCTTTCTACAAAAATGATCTGCGGATTAAACTTTTCTTGCAACTCCTCGCACGCGCGCATATTCATTGAAATATCGTCGCGAATCGCGGTATGCGGACAGCCGCCCGTTTCTACGCCTAGAATACGATCGTTATGAATATCTAAATGCGCCTTTAAATAGTCGGCGTCCTCTTTGGTATAAATATCGTTGGTAACGATCGCTATTGAATAACTACTTTTTAATTCGTCGGTTAGCAACTCGATAAGCGACGTTTTACCGCTGCCTACAGGCCCCGCCACGCCTATTTTTACCGCGCCCATTTTGTTATCCTTATCTTCTTATGTGGCAAACATTTTAGATTCTAATAGCTTATGTCTATAAACGACTTCGTCAAAAAGAGGATTAAAATTTGCGATTTTGAGCGCCTTTGCGTTAAGCGCCTCGTCTATGCGATCGCTTAAAAAATCGTCCATACTAAAAAGTATGCGCTGAATATCGGAAGGTTTGATCTTTGATATTTTAAGAGCGCTTAGCGCTATAGAGGTTAGATTTTTTTTACACCAGAGCGCCAAAAAGATTTTTATATCGATCGAACGATCGCAAGCAAAGACAGAGAGTAAAACAATCTCATTGCAAGGAGTAATTTTATCGATTGCCGCGTCAAAATAGCGCTTAGTTATATCTTTACTAAGAGGCAAGGATTTAATATGCGCTAATATATTTTCCCCGATCGTTTTATAGGCTTTAGCGTAAGAAAAAGTAAGCATAGACGAAAGTAAAACGTCGATCTTAACGATTGGGGCAAGCGCGTTTTTTGCTAGCTGTTGATAGACGCTTTTTGCTATCGGAAACTCCAATTTTTGATATTGGTCTAAAACGATATTTTTAAGATAAACTTCAAGCTCGCTTGCGCAATTTACTACGCCAAAACCTATATGCGCTTCCAACCCAAACGAATGAATAAACGCGCCGGACGGAAAAGCGGAATCTAAGATCTGCGTAAGCGCGGTTAAGTTGTTCAAGGCTTCTCGTTTAATGCGTATGCGACGAATTGACGTTTGGAGCAAAAACGCTTAAATCTTTTTTAACGACGACCTCTTTATTAAGAGCTAACGATTCGACAATATCCGCGATCGCCGTATCCTCTAAAACGACAATTTTCATATCCTCTATTCTTATCGGTTGATGACGGTTGCCGATCATATAAGCGCTTTTAGCAAAATCAAGCGCGTTTTGAAACTCAAAAACGTAAGTTTCGATCTTCTCTATCGTAGCCAAAATCCTATATCCGTCTTCGGCTATTAGAATATCGCCGTTCTCCAAATGCAAAGAGGCGGTTTTTAAGATAAAAGAAACCCCCTTTTCGCTAAGCGCCGAGAGATTTGGCTTGCGCAGATCATACCACGAAAAAACGGCGCGATCGTCCGCCCATTTGCTCCGTTCGATTCTAACGATTTTTCTAATCATAAAAAATACCTCCTCGCAAGAGCTACGCTACTAACAAAATCGGAGCGCAATAGCTTGCCGTTTATAGATACGTCGTAGGTTTCCGGATCGATTGAAATATCGCCTGTCCAATCGTTTAACTTCATATCTTTTTTACTAATTTTACGCGTATTTTTTACCGCTAAAAAACGCTTATCTATAGCGGGCAGATTTTTATATTTAAGCGCCGTTTGCGAAGTAAAGATCGCGCTTGTGGCGCAAGAGGCTTTTGAAAACGAGCCGAACATTGGTCGATAAAGGTTTGGTTCCGGCGTTGGAATCGAAGCGTTCGAATCGCCCAACGCCGCGAGCGCCACAAAGCCTCCCTTGATAATTATTTCGGGTTTAACGCCGAAAAACGCGCGATTCCACAAAACCAGATCCGCCATTTTCCCCACCTCTACGCTACCGACAAAATCGCTAACTCCGCATGCGATCGCGGGATTGATAGTGTATTTTGCGATATATCGCTTGATTCTAAAATTATCGTCGCCGTTTGTATCTTCCTCCAGAGCGCCGCACTGGCGTTTCATCGAATCGGCGGTCTGCCACGTGCGCATAATCACTTCGCCCACTCTTCCCATAGCTTGCGAATCGGAACTGACGATCGAAATAGCGCCTATATCGTGCAAAACGTCTTCCGCGGCGATTGTCTTACCGCGTATTCGGCTTTCCGCAAAGCTAACGTCTTCTGGTATTTTAGGGCTAAGGTGATGGCATACCATTAACATATCGAGATGTTCTTCGATCGTATTTTTTGTATATGGAAGCGTAGGATTTGTGGAGCTTGGCAACACGTTTTTTAATCCCGCGACGCGCATAATATCGGGCGCGTGCCCTCCTCCCGCGCCCTCGCTGTGAAACGTATGGATCGTTCTATTTTTAAAAGCCGCGATCGTATCGCCTACAAAGCCCGATTCGTTAAGAGTGTCGGTGTGAATTGCGACCTGAACGTCGTGAGCGTCCGCCGCGTTCAAACAGACCTCTATCGTATGCGGAGTCGATCCCCAGTCTTCGTGAAGTTTTAGTCCCATAGCGCCCGCTTCGATCTGCGATTCTAACGCCTTAAAAGAGCTGCTGTTTCCTTTACCCATAAAGCCGAAATTAAGAGGAAAATTATCGACCGATTGCATCATCTTATGCAGATTCCACATTCCCGGCGAGCAGGTCGTGGCGTTTGTTCCCGTATTTGGCCCCGTTCCGCCGCCGATCATCGTCGTAACTCCGCTTGCGAGCGCCGCGCCGATCTGACCGGGCGATATAAAGTGAATATGCGCGTCGATTCCGCCCGCCGTTACAATTTTTCCTTCGGCGCTAAGTATTTCGGTATTTGCGCCGATTTCCAAGCCCTGTGTAACGCCGTTTGTTATGTTTGGATTTCCGCTTTTGCCAATAGCGGATATTAAACCGTTTTTTATTGCGATATCGGCTTTATATATACCCGTGTAATCGATAATGATCGCGTTTGTAATAATTAAATCCGCCGTATCGACGGCAAGCGGCGATTGACTCATTCCGTCGCGAATGGTTTTTCCGCCGCCAAACTTGCTCTCTTCGCCGTAGATCGCGTGATCTTTTTCAATTCTCGCGATTAAGCCGGTGTCGGCTAGTCTAAAGCGATCGCCCGTCGTCGCTCCATACATTGCGGCGTATTTTTGCTTTGAGATTTTCATTGTTCGCCTTTCAAAAATAGTTCTAAATTGGCAAAGGCTTTTCGCTTTGTTTCTTTGTCGTCCAAAAAGCCCTCTACCAATGCGTTAAATCCGCTAATATAACGTTTGCCGCTATATGCGATCAGCACCACTTCTTTATGCGATCCGGGTTCAAAACGAACGGAAGAGCCGGCGGGAATATCAAGACGCGTTCCGTAGGCTTTTTCGCGATCAAAGACAAGGGCGCGATTAACCTCAAAAAAGTGAAAATGCGAACCAACCTGAATTGGGCGATCGCCGCCGTTTTGAACCTCGATCGTAACGATTTGCGCGGCGCGGTTTAGCTCTATTTCGCCATCGTCTATTATGTATTCGCCAATCTGTTCGCCGCTCTTTTTTAGCGCGATTGGATTATGGACGCTTACAAGTTTTGTCCCGTCTTCAAAAACCGCTTCGACCTGAACAATCTCGATCATTTGCGCTACGCCCTCTATCAGATCGTCTTCTTTTAGAATTTTCGCCGCCGCCGTCATTAGCTCCGCGACGCTTTTCCCGTCCCTTGCGCCCTCGATAATAAACGAGCTAATCAACGCGATCGCTTCGGGATAATTCAGTTTTAATCCCCGCGCCCTGCGCTCTTGGGCAAGTTTTGCCGCGCTATAAATCAGTATCCTCTCTTGTTCTCTATCGGTCAAAAACATCTCTACTCCTTATTAACGTTTTCCAAGATCAAAAGCGCCCTTTCCTATAATTTCTCTGTAAAGTCGCCAAGCAATATCTATTTTCTTTTTGACAGCGGATATTTTTTCCTCTACGATAAGCGCGATCAAAAGCCGCTTATTCTGCGTATATTCGCAAGCCGCTATTCCAGCTTCTACAAGTTTTAAGGCAAAGCTATCGTTGTCGATAGCTTTGGCGTAAATTTTAGCGAATAACGCCTCTTTTTTGCCGCGTCTATTGAGGTAATCTAATAGCCAACTTCCGCTAATCTCATAGCGCTCCATATATTCGACTTTTCCATCGATCGTAAAGAGATTTTTTACGGCGAACGACGAAAAATTGTAGCGTTCAAAACTTCTGCCTTTGCTTAGTAGATCGCAGTAAAAAAAGCCGCTGTTTTGATCAAGCGATATTCTAAAAAATTGCAATGTTTTAGAACCGCCGAAAGGTATAACCTCGTCATTGATAAACTCCAGATTTGAACCGCCCAAAATTGCAAAATTGTATCGACAAACGGCAAAATCGCCTTCGCTTTTATGTACCTTGCTTGCCGATTCGTTTGTTAATACCAGATTAGAATCTTTTAATTTCAGCGATATATTAACCTTGTCTTTTGGAAAAAGCCCGTCGCCAATCGCCAATATTTTTACATAGTTTTCGCCGCGTTCGTCAAAACGATAAAATCTGCTCGGAAGCGTTATCTTATCGGCGCTCAAAGCGTTGCGATCGAACGAAAGCGTAAGGCTCATACCGATAGATGTTTTTTAATAACGTCGTCGTTTAGATCGCCAATACGCCCGCTTGCCGCCGCCGCTCCGCGCTCTAATATATAAAAATAATCGCCGTGCCGCCGCGCAAAGGGCAATTTTTGCTCGATTAACAATGCGGTTATCCCCTCTTCTTTTGTTAGATAGTCGATCACGCCGCCAATCTCGGCTACAATATTGGGCTGAATCCCCTCCCCGGGTTCGTCTAAAATCAAAAACTTCGGCTCGATACAAAGCGCGCGCGCAATCGCGAGTTGCTGCTGTTGCCCTCCCGAAAGATCGCCTCCTTTTCTATTGCGCATATCCTTTAGAACGGGAAAAAGATCGTATATCTTACTAGGAATCTTTTTCGTCTTGTTGCGATTTGCCAATATACCAATTTCAAGATTTTCGCGCACGCTCAAAGAAGAGAATATCTCCCGTCCCTGCGGTACGTAACCAATCGCGAGATTTGCGCGCTCGTAAGGCGGGCGATCGGTTATATCGCGCCCCTCGTAGATCAACCTTCCGCTCTCTATTGGCAATAGACCCATAATCGCTTTGCATAGCGTCGTTTTTCCTACGCCGTTTCTGCCCATTAAGCAGGTGCATTTGCCCCGTTTGCACTCCAGATCGACGTCCCATAGAGTATGGCTTTGGTTGTAATATTGATTGAGCTTTTCGATCTTTAGCATCTATTCGCCTAGATAAACTTTTCTTACCTGTTCGTTTGCCTGAACGCTCTGCATAGAACCTTCCGCTAGCGTCGATCCCTCGTGAAGCACGGTAACTTTCGCGTCCAGACTGCGAATAAACTCCATATCGTGTTCTACTACCACGACCGCGTGATCTTTTGCAAGCGCGGTAAGAATCTCCCGCGTTTTTTCCACCTCTGCGCTTGTCATACCCGCCACAGGCTCGTCGATAAGCATCAGTTTTGGATTTTGCATGATAAGCGCCCCTATCTCCAACCACTGCTTTTGTCCGTGCGAAAGCGCGCCCGCCGCGAAATAAGCGCGATCGCTTAAGCCGATTAGTTCCGCCGTTTGCGCGATCTTATCCTTTTGTTCGCTTGTAGAGCGCGCGAATAGCTTTTTGAAAAACCGCTTATCCGCCTGCATAGATAGCTCAAGATTTTCAAAAACCGTGAGATTTGTAAATACCGTAGGCTTTTGAAACTTGCGCCCGATTCCAAGCTCGGCTATGCTCGGCGGATCAAGTTTAGTCAGATCGACCGCCTTTGCGAATATCGCCTGTCCGCTATCCGGTTTCGTTTTTCCCGTAATTACGTCCATCATTGTCGATTTACCCGCCCCGTTCGCGCCGATAACGCAACGAAGCTCCTTGTAGTCGATTGTCAGCGAAAGAGAGTTTAGCGCTTTGAAGCCGTCGAAACTGACCGTTATATCGTCCAACAGCAAGATTCGATCGCCCGCTTCAAGCTCGCCGATAAACTCCGAGTTAATTTTCATCTCGCGCCTCGCCTCGCGAATAATCCCGCAATGCCTTTTGGCAAAAAGAGCGTGGATAACGCAAACATACCGCCAAGCGCGTAAAGCCAATAATCCGCCAGCGCGGAGGCAAAATAACTGCTCGCATAATTCACGGCAAACGCGCCTACGATTGCGCCCCAAAGAGAGCCGCGCCCGCCGATCGCCACCCAAACGATAAGCTCGATCGACGTTAAAGTCGAAAAGCGATCTGGATTGATAATGCCCACTTGCGGCACATACAAAGCCCCCGCCACGCCCGCCAAAATCGCCGCGACGACAAAGATAAATAGCTTATAGCCTACTATGCGGTAACCAAAAAATCCCACTCGGCTTTCGCCGTCGCGGATTGCCGCTACGACGCAACCTAGTTTTGAATTGATAATAAACCGACAGATCGCGTAGCTTACGATCAGCGCAAAAAACGAAGCCCATAACAGCGCGGCGCGGGTATATGAGCTTTGCAGATCAAAACCGAAAATATCTTTAAAGTCGGTTAATCCGTTACTGCCGCCAAAGCCCAGATCGTTTAGAGAAAACGCCTGCCATAAAGCGAAAGTCAAAGCCTGCGTGATAATCGAAAGATATACTCCCGTGACCTTAGATTTAAACGCCAAGAAGCCAAAAATAAACGCCAAAATACCGGGTATAGCAATCGTCATAGCGACGGCAAAAAACGCGTTGTCAAAGCCAAGCCAAAACCAAGGCAACTCTTTATAGTTCATAAACACCATAAAATCGGGCAACACAGGATCGCCATATACGCCGCGATCGCCGATCTGACGCATAAGGTACATCGCAAAAGCGTAGCCGCCCAACGCGAAAAACGCTCCATGCCCTAAACTAAGTACGCCCAGATAACCCCACAAAAGATCGAGCGAAAGCGCCAGAAGCGCAAAAGCCAGATATTTACCGATAAGCGTAACGGTATATCCCGTAATATGAAAAATCGAATCGGGCGGAATCAGTAAATTTGCCGCGCTAATAACGACGACGATAACAAAGAGCGCTCCAAGCGTAATAAAACCGCCTCTGTCGCGTTTGAAAAGCCCGATTAAAATAGGTTCTCTCATCTACTCCTCCGCGTCCCGTCCCTTTTGGGGGAAAAGCCCTCGCGGACGCTTTTGGATAAAGAGAATCACAAAAACCAATATTAAGATCTTCGCTAACATCGCGCCCGCAAACGGCTCCAAAATCTTGTTTAATTCGCCCAACGTCAATGCGCCGAGCGCCGCGCCCCAAAGATTGCCCACGCCGCCAAAAACGACGACCATAAAGGAATCGACGATATATGCCTGCCCCAAGTTTGGGCCTACGTTGGTAAGTTGGCTAAGCGCCACGCCCGCCATACCCGCAACGCCCGATCCGATCCCAAAAGTAAGCGCGTCGATAAAGCCAGTATTGATCCCCATAGCCTGCGCCATCGATCGGTTTTGCGTAACGGCGCGCACCTTTAAGCCAATCGAGGTTTTATTTAAAAGAAACATCACGAGCGCGAAAACCAAAACCGCGAAAATCAGAATATAAAAGCGGTTGTAAGTAAGCGATAAAAAACCGTTGATTTCAAACGATCCGCTCATCCAAGCGGGCGTTTGTACGTCGCGGTTTTGCGCCGAAAAACAGGTTCTCGCCAGTTGCTGCAAAATTAAACTTATGCCGAAGGTGGCCAGCAAAGCCTCTAACGGACGGGCGTAAAGACGACGCAAAACCAATCTTTCTATCAAAACGCCTACAAAAGCGCTAACTAAAAACGCCGACGGAATCGCGATCAGAACCGAATATTCGATCAAGTTCGGCGCCCATTGTTGCAACGCGTATGTAGTATATGCGCCGATCATAATCAGCTCGCCGTGCGCCATATTGATCACCTTCATAACGCCAAAAGTGATAGCTAACCCGATCGCGGCAAGCAGTAAAATCGAACCCGCGCTAAGTCCAAAATACAAGGTTTCTAATGCGCGGTAAAAACTCTGTTTGCTCTCTATTTTTTCTATCGATCGCGCTATCGCCTCTTTGTATGGTTCGTCCTCGATCGCGCTTAACTCCTTCAAAGTCGTCAGCGCTTTAGGCGACATATAACCGCCAAGCTCTACGATCGTCTTTAACCGATCCTCCGCGCCATACCTTCTCGCGCCTAAAACGGCGAGCGATTGCGCCAAAATCTCTCTGATCGTTTCGTCGCTCTCTTTTTCATAAGCGTTTTTAAGTAAAGAGAGATCCTTTTCCTCGACGTTGTTTAACGCCTCTTTTGCCGCGTGTAGTCTTGTTTTTGGATCGCTTGCGAAGAGATTCGCGGCGATCAGCGCCGATCTTAGAACGTTTCTTAACCTATTGTTGATTGTGATCTTTTGCGGCGGATTATTTTCGTCTATCGTTAGAGGATCGCCGCCGATAACCTCTAAATAATTTGAATCCGATAAGAAAAATAGTTTGTCGTCGATCTTATAAAGGTTCCCCGCAAGCATTTGCTCCAGTATGCGCAAAAAACGATCGTCTTGCGCGTAGTTTTCGCTAAGAGCCGCGATCGCCTCTTCTTTTTGCGCGAAACTCGAAGCCTCTTTCAGCGCGCTTAAATCTTCCTCTAAACTCGCCCCGAAAGAAAACGCGATAAAAAACGAATAAAAAAATACCCAGCAAAAGAGCTTCATAACCTATCCTACAATTAACTTCGCCGTTTTTTAGCCAAGCCTCAAAAGAGGCTTGGCGCTATCTTAAACTACTTCAAGCATTTTTTGGTTTTGACGTTGTAGTTGCCGCAAGAGATCGGTTTTGTCCAATCCGCCTCAAGATCGCGGCTTCCCTCCAAAAAGTCGCTCCAAGCGTCGCCATTGACTAACCCGCCGGTCTGCCAAACGACCTCGAATTGTCCGTTCGCTTGGATTTCGCCGATCAGAACGGGTTTTGTGATATGGTGATTTTTTAGCATTGTCGAAGTTCCCCCCGTAAGATTAGGGACGCTTACGCCGATAATCGCGTCGGAAACTTTGGCGACGTTGGTAGTTTTCGCCTTTTCGACCGCTTTAACCCACATATTAAAGCCGATATAGGTCGCCTCCATTGGATCGTTTGTTACGCGCTTATTGTCTTTAATAAAAGTTTTCCAACTTTTGATAAAAGCGTCGTTCGCGGGGGATTTGACGCTTTGAAAGTAGTTCCACGCCGCTAAATGCCCGACAAGCGGTTTGGTATCCACGCCCGCTAACTCCTCTTCGCCTACGGAAAAGGCGATTACGGGGATAGAATCGGCGTTGATGCCCTGATTGGCAAGCTCTTTGTAAAACGGGACGTTTGCGTCGCCGTTGATCGTGGATACGACCGCCGTTTTCTTGCCCGCGCCGCCGAACTTTTTAATGTCGCTAACTATGCTCTGCCAGTCGCTATGCCCAAAGGGGGTGTAGTTGATCAGAATATCCGCGTCTTTAACGCCTTTAGACTTCAGATAGGTTTCTAAAATCTTATTGGTCGTTCTCGGATAAACGTAATCCGTTCCCGCTAACACCCACCGTTTTACGCCGACCTCGTTCATCAGGTAATCGACTGCGGGGATCGCTTGCTGATTAGGAGAGGCGCCGGTATAAAAGATGTTTTTGGAAGACTCTTCGCCTTCGTATTGCACGGGATAGAAAAGTAAACCGTTAAGCCGCTCGAAGACGGGCAAAACAGATTTGCGCGACACGCTCGTCCAACAGCCAAAAACGACGTCCACCTTGTTTTTGGATAAAAGCTCTTCGGCTTTTTCGGCGAAGAGCGGCCAATTTGAAGCGGGATCAACGACTACGGCTTCTAGTTTCTTGCCTAGCAAACCGCCCTTTTTATTCTGCTCCTCAATCAGCAGAAGAACGGTGTCTTTTAACGTCGTTTCCGAGATCGCCATCGTTCCAGATAACGAATGAAGGACGCCGACCTTGATCGTATCGGCGGCGTGAACCGTCGCAAAAGCAACCAGTAAGGCTACAACTAATCGTATGAATTGCATAAACGCTCCTTGCGGAAGAAATGTAAAAACAATGGTTACTATACAACCAATTGATCTCAAATCGGACTATATAAGCGCTTAAAAAATAAGCGCCTAAATCAGATCGGGCGGCTTACTCGATAAATTGGCGATTTAATTCGGCAAGCAAGACAATCTTTGCGAGCAAAAGGGATCGAAACGGCGTTTTCGCGTTCAGGAGGTTATATTTTTGGCAAAAAATTGCGCTTCGCAAAAGAAATCGCGGCGTTTTATTGTATTTAGGGCGAAATAATTGACAAAATGCAAAAAAAAGCGGCAAAAACCTTTGACATGCCCAAAAAATGCGCTAGAATTGCTCGTCGAAATTGTTTTTATAGGAGGACATATAGGATATGAACAGCAAAGCAAGTCTAGATCGCGCGCTGACGCTTTATCTGGAGAAGAAATACAGCAAAGTTTTTCTCACGCCCGACGACGTCAAACGCGAAACGCTGGTCAATCCCAATATCGTTCCTAGCACTTCGGATAAACACAACACTTGGTTGCTCCGAGACATAGTAGAGTTTCTTAATCGCCCATTTTACTCCAGAGAGATTCGCCAAATGGGGCGCAGAGAGAAAAAAGAGTATGTAATTCGCGCCACCACCGAAACGCTAAACGGTATGTGGGGAAAAAAGATTTCCATCGCCAATACAGCCGCGTTGGAAGCCTCTTTTAATCGAGAAGAGCGAGAAGTCGCTTAAACTTTTCGCCTAGTTGGGCGGGGTCTAAAAGGGCGCGAATGCGCCCTACTTCTTTTATGTATGTCTCAAAACCCGCTTTTTCTTGGTATAGATTAAGCAAATCGGTAAGCCCCATTTCCAGTAGAGCGGTATTTTGCGTTTTAATCTCCGCGTTTGCAAAACCCGCGCCTAAAAACGCTTGCTTAATATGCCAAAACGGCGCGTCGGCGCTCAGATCGGCTTGCGCGAAATATGGCGAAAGCGTTTTTAACTCAAAAAGCGGCAAAACTTTGTGCTTCGCGTAAATCCTCGCCGAAAAATCGTTGCGCGGCGCGATTTCGCCATAGTCGAAGGTCATAAACGCAATCTTTTCAAAGCGTCGTTTCAGCGCCGAAGCGAACTCCTCGTAACCGCAAAAAAGCTCTCCCCTAATTATGCCTAGCTCTCTTGCCTTTTCAATCGTCTGGCGATCGGCCTCTTTCCACTCGATAACGCCGTTTCCAACAAAAGCGATCTTCTCGCCGTCAATCAGATCGAAAGCAAACGCGTCAAATAGTTCGTTGGCGTAGATAAACGCCGTTTTCGCCTCGATATGTTTGATCGAAGGAACGATTAGCGGATCGATCGCCTCGCCAAAACTCGCGCTTAAATACCTTTTTTGCTTTTCGCGTAGCGCCGCGATCGGCTCGATGATCGCAAACTTTAGAGTATTTAGCAGGCGCGGCTCTAACGTATGGATAAATTGGATTACATCGGCGATCAGCCGCCCGTCGTGCGCTCCAAACTCGATCACGATCGCGTTTTCCGATAAACGGGCGCTTTCTATCTGTCGTATTATAAAGTTGGCGATCGCGCCGCCAAAAAATGGCGTAACGCTAACGCTGGTGTAAAAATCCCCGCGTTTTCCTATCGCGGGCGCTTTCATATAGTAACCCTCCACGCCGTAGAGCCATTCGCGGACGTAATCGCAAAAGCGAACCATTACAGATCGCGACAAGCCGCTTCAAGCCGCTTAAAGCCTTTGTTGATCTCCTCTTGAGCGATCGTTAGCGGCGGCAAAAGGCGAATATGATTCGCGCCGGCGCGCAAAACGAGAACGCGCTTTTCGTGCGCTTTGTCCAAAATAGCCTTTTGCGTCAGCGCGTCTTTGGCTACGATCGCCTTCATTAGCCCAAGCCCCGTTACGCCGATAAAAAGGTTTGGAAAGTTAAGCGCCAGCGATCGGCACATATCGCCAAAATAGTCGATCGAGCGTTGCAAAGCCCCGCTTTTTTGCATCTCCTCTAAAACCGCCAACGTCGTCAAAGCGGCGCTTGCGGAAAGAAAGTTGCCGCCAAACGTCGAGCCGTGATCGCCGTAGTCGAAAACCTCTTTTAGAGCCGTAACAACCGCGCCAATCGGAACGCCGCCGCCCAAACCTTTGGCAAAGGTCGTAATATCGGGATAAACGCCGTAGATTTGCGCCGCGCTAAACTCGCCGCACCGATAAACCCCGCATTGGATCTCGTCGGCGATCAACAGTAGTTTCTTTTTTGAGAGAAACGCGGCAAGTTCTTGCAGCTCTCGTTTATCTAGCGGCGCGATCCCGCCTTCGCCCTGAACTACCTCTAGCATAACGCCGATTGTTTGGCGATCAACGAGCGTTTCTATCTGCGCTAGATTGTCCGCGTAAACAAAGCCGTCGGGAAAAGGCCCGAAATGTTCGTGAAATCTCTCTTGCGCGGTGGCTTTTAGCGTGGCGATCGTCCGCCCGTGAAAGGAGTTTTTCAGCGTAACGATCTTATGCCGTCCGCTTTTTTCGCCAAACTTACGCGCTAGCTTGATCGCGCCTTCGTTTGCCTCCGCGCCGCTATTTGCGAAAAAAACGCGGCTATCTTGGGCGCATAACGCCGCGATCTTTTGCGCCAACTCGATTTGCGGACGGATCAGGTATAGATTCGAGCTGTGCAAAATCTTGGCTGCCTGTTTTGTAATCGTTTCGACCAAACGCGCGTTGTTGTGTCCGATCGAATTAACGCCGATCCCGCTTGTAAAGTCGATATAATCGCGCCCGTCTTCGTCGAAAAGCGTCGCGTTTTGCCCGCGCTCAAAGGCGATCTCGCGCCTTGCGTAGGTATGCAAAACAAACCGATCGTCTAACTCTTTTAAGTCGTCCATAAATCACTCCTTAGCGCCGCTATTTTAATAAAAATCCCCTCGCTAAATCGATCGCGCCTAGAAAAGTTAAACGCCTATATTGACGAGCGAGAGCGATTTTTTGGGACAATGATAGATACATTTTATGCAACGCGAGCATAGGCTATCGTCGCATTTCCACATTTTCGCGCTTACCGTTATCGCCTTATGTTCGCACCACTTTTGACAAGCGCCGCAATATACGCACTTATCGAGATCGTTTTTAACGCCTAAACGCGCTTTCATTTTTCTCTTTAAGGACTTATGCCTTAAAGCCGATAGAACAAAAAGCGCGATAACGACAATGGACGCGATCGTAATTACAGTTAACATTTTAACTCCTTGCGTTTGTTTTAATTACGCCGTTATGATAGAGGGGTAAATTAAACGGAAGTTAAACGGCGTATAAACGCAATGTAAACTAGAAAAAGTTTTTAAGACGGAGGTTTTCGCAAGGAAACGCGAGAATAAACGACGCGCCTTTGTTTGGCGCGCTTTTGATCTGTATCCGAGCGCCGTGTATATTCGCGATCTTTTTTACGATCGACAGACCCAAACCGCTACCTTCCAAACCGCGATCGCGGGATTTATCCGCTTTGTAAAATCTTTCAAATATATGAACCTGATCCTCTTTAGAGATTCCTATACCATTATCGGTTATAGTAAAATAGATATTCTCGCCTTTTTCTTTTAACGAAATATAGATCTTGCCTTTAGGCGGCGTAAATTTGATCGCGTTACGCAAAAGATTGACCCACGCTTGCGCGAGTAGCTCCTTATCGCCTATAAACTCTATTTTTTCCATTGACAGCTCAAGCGTTAAATCCTTTCTTATCCACTGCGGCTCAAGCGCTAAAACGACGTTTTCTATCTGTTTATCCAGCTCGAACGGCGCGGAATTAAGCGGCGTGGTTTGCGCTTCTAACGCGGAGAGTTTCAAAAGATTATCGCTTAGTTTTGAAAGTCTTACGCTCTCCGTTTCGATCACGTCTAAATAACGTTTTTTCTCTTCGGCGCTTAACTTCTCGTTTCTAAGAAGCGCGGCAAAACCGCTAATAGAGGTAATAGGCGATTGTATTTCGTGCGAAACGTTCGATATAAAATCTTGACGCGCCTGTTCCATAGTCCCTAACTGACTCGCCATTTTATTTACGCTATTAGCCAGATCCTTAAGTAATTGCGGGGGATTATGCAACCGATCGTTTTGGCTTTCAATAAAAACGTTGAAATCGCCTTGCGACACCTTATTTAACGCAGACATAATCTCGCTTAAGAAATCAAGATAAATATCTTTGGGATTTCTTCTGCCGTGCGTATATCGAAAAATTGTCGCGCCTATAATCATAATCGCGTAAAACAGAGTCAATCCGATCAGCGCGGGAATGATATACGAAACAAAATCAGAACCGATCGCCAAAAACTCTTTGGCGATATAATAACCCGCAATAAAAGAGCATATAAAAACGCCGTTTGCGAAAAAGCGCCTAAAATATATTCGGCGTATATCATCTTTATGTAATCTTGTTTTACGATTGCTCATTTTAGCGTTTCCAAACGATAGCCTAAACCTCTAATAGTCGTTATCCTAAACCCGTATTGATCGGCTGAAAACCGTTCTCTTAAACGATTGATATGAACGTCTAGCGTTCGTTCGTTGCCCTCAAAATCATAACCCCAAATATCTTCTATCAGAGCGCTTCTGGTAAATGTTTTTCCCTCTCCCGCAGAGAGCTTAAAAAGAAGCTCGAACTCTTTTGGCGGAATATCGCTTTTTTTACCGTTCAAACTAATAGAGTAACTATTTTTATCTATCAATAAAGAGCCGATCGAAACGCTTTGCGAAGTTATGATTTTGTATCGTTTAAGAAGCGCCTTAACTCTAAGAATCAGCTCCTGCGGTTCAAAAGGTTTTGTAAGATAGTCGTCCGCTCCTCTTTCAAATCCTTTAATTTTTTGTGCGATCTCGGCTTTCGCGGTCAGCATTAAGATCGGCGTTTCCTCGCGGTATTCGCGTATGTATCGGCATAGCTCGAATCCGTCCATTTTAGGCATCATAATGTCGATAATATAGAGATCGATCTTTGCGTCGTTTATCTCTTCAAGTGCCCTTTCGCCGTCGATCGCCTCGCATATATAAAATCCCTCTCTTTTTAATAGCGCGCCGACAAGCTCGCGGATATGATCGTCGTCGTCTATGATTAAAATCTTGCTCATTAAGAAACTCCGTCCGTAAATCTTTCATTTTACAACGCGAATATAAACGCAATGTAAATTAAACCGACAAAATGCGGCTCTAATCGCGGATTAGACCCTTTTTCGTAATAGCTCCGCTTCGCGTCTTGCGCCGCGATCATACTAACGGCGGTTTTATGGTAATAAAGGCGATCTCGTTTGGGGCAAACATTCGCAAAGGAGGCCCCCAATATCCCACGCCGCGGCTAACATATACTTTAGCGCGATCGTCGTGTTGGTAAAGCCCCGCGAGATACGGCTGCGCGAAACGCACTAAAAGGTTAAACGGAAATATCTGTCCGCCGTGCGTGTGTCCGTTTAACATCAGATCAAAACTTTGCGGTTCAAAATCGTTAATAGAGATCGGCTGGTGGGCGAGGACGACGACAAAATTATCGGCTTTTACGTCCTTTAGCGTCTTTTTCGCGTCAGGAAGCAAAAAGCCTAGCCGTTTGCCGGAATAGTCCAATATGCCCGCTATATCAATCTCGCCAAAATCGCCGCTGATACGAACGGATTCGTTTCGCAAAACTTCAATCCCAAGCGAATCGAGATAATCCATAGCTTCGATCGCGTTTGAATAATTTTCGTGATTGCCGCTTGCAAAGTAGATTCCGTATTTGCTCTTTGTCTTTGCGATCTCCCGCAAAGCTAATTTGATCTTATTGAGCCGCGCATCGACCAGATCGCCCGTGATAACGATAATATCGGGCTTTAGCGCCTCGACCTGTTCTTTGATTCTGGCGGCAAACGACTGGTTTAATAGCGCGCCGTTGCCAAGATGCAGATCGGTTAAATGCGCGATCGTAAGCGGCGCTTTGACGCGGGTCGTTTCGATCGTAACCTCTTTGATATTGGGCGCGGTTGTGGCGGAAAAAAAGCCGTAGGCAAGATAAGCGAACGATACGACAAGCGCGCCGATTCGCATTTTGTTGTCGAAACGATCGCTCTTATAAGCGCGACGCGCGACGCGAATCGCCCAATCGCTAAGAAGCGCCGCCATAAACAGCGTAAAAACCGCGCCGACCATCAGCGCGAAAAGGTCTTCAAAGTAACTAGGCAGCAACTCGGCGCGGCGCAGATGCATATAGCTAATCGCCATAGCGGCGCATAAGACGACTATGGCGTAAGCGGCGATCTTTACGATTTTTCGCGTCGCAATCGGGCGAATCATACAAAAGCATATTCCAAACGCCATAGCCGAATAGACGACAGTCATAACGATCGAAAACTTGGACATCAAAAAAACCTTTATTTAGAAAATCTTATTTTTGACGATACTTAACGTCAAATAACAAAAGGATACCGAAAATGCGTTTTTATAAAAGCGTTGCCCTCGCGCTGTCGTTCACGAGCGCCGCTTTTGCTACCGAAACGACCGAATCCGCCGAACCAACCGAGTTCGCCCAACCAGCCCAACCCGTTGCGGGCGAATCGCAAGCGAGCGCCGAATACCTGATTCCCAACGCGCCGATCCTAAAGCCGACCAACATTATCACGATCCGCGCTATCGGGCTAGGCGTATCCAAAGAGGGCGCGATCAATCGGGCGCAAGAGATGGCGCTGGCAAAACGCGCCGCAATTTTGGACGGCTATCGCCAGCTTGGCGAAAAGCTACACGGCATAAAAATTAGCGGCAGGGACTCCGTTAAAGACTCGGTGTTATTGCGATCGGAGATTCGCGCAGAAGTTCGTAGCATTGTGCGCGGCGCGGAGGTTATAGAAACGATTTGGGATAACGATCTCTGCCAAGTCGAAATGGAAGTAAAGATCGACGGCAGACGCTGGTATAAAGTTTTGTCGGGATTGTAATCTTAAACGCGGCGACTTCCAAAGGATTGGTAAAGAGAATCGCCGCTCTTAATCCTAACAAACGCCCGCTTAACTCGACCTAACGCCCACAAACTATGCTAAGAGCTAGAAAAACTCCCTTTTGCGGTCATAATATGAGGAAATATATCGGCAAAATCTCTTGCGTAACGGCGGGAAGGCGAGGGAATCGAACCCCCCATAGAGATCGCCACCGATTCTAACGACGGGTTTGAAGCCCGCGACGCCCACCAGAACGTATGCCCTCCGCTAAATCGCGCCTTAAATAAACGAATAAGTATAACGGGTTTAGAATTAACAAAACAAAAGGAGAAAATATGCCTTCGCCGCGCGACATTCCAAAGGTCGATCGCCTCTTAGAGCGCGAAAAACTCGCCGTTATCCCCATAAAATTGCGGACGCGACTGATACGCGAAACGCTCGATCATCTACGCGCGCAAATAGCGACGCGAGAGGTTTCTTGCGACGTAGAGTCGATCGAACGCGCAATCTTGGAGCGGTTTGAATCGCTGATCGCGCCTTCGCTACGACCGCTAATCAACGCGACGGGAATCGTCGTGCATACCAACTTGGGACGAAGCGCGATCGCGCCTGAACTCTTTAGCGAAATCGCGCCGATCGTTACGGGTTATTGCAACCTAGAATACGACGAGCAAACGGGCAAACGCGGTAGCCGTTACGATCGTTTAGAGCGGCTAATGCGCGAAGCGCTTGGCGCGGAAGCCGCGCTTGTCGTTAATAATAACGCGGCGGCGGTTTATCTAATTCTAAATACTTTTGCGCTCAAAAAAGAGGCTATTATCAGTCGCGGCGAATTAGTGGAGATCGGCGGAAGTTTTCGTATTCCCGAAACTATGCGTTTAAGCGGCGCGATATTACGCGAAGTCGGAACGACCAACAAAACAAGATTAAGCGATTACGAAGAGGCGATCGGCGAAAATACAGGCGTTATTATGAAGGCGCACCGATCCAATTTTTCTATTAGCGGTTTTACAAGCGAAGTCGCGTTTAGCGATCTAATTGCGCTTGCGAAAGAAAAAGGGTTGATCGATTATTTTGATTTGGGAAGCGGGCAATTTTCGTCGTTAAGCGCTAACGAACCGCTTTTAAGCGACATCTCCGCGCTTAATCCCTCTCTGGTCAGTTTTAGCGGCGATAAACTTTTTGGCGGGGCGCAGGCGGGAATTATTTTCGGTAAAAAGGTTTTGATCGATCGCTTAAAGAAAAATCAACTGCTTAGAGCGCTTCGCGTAGATAAGTTAGTGATAGCGGTTTTAGAGGCGACTTTACGCCGATATATTTTAGGGCGCGAAGAGGAGATTCCAACCGTTAAGATGATCAGAGCGACTAAAGAGGAGTTAGAGCTTAGAGCAAAAAGACTTCAGAAGGCGCTTTTACCGATTGAAACTTCGATCGAAACGACAAAAAACTACGTAGGAGGAGGAGCCGCGCCAAACGAGGAGCTAATCGGCGTAGCGCTCGTATTTGAAAAAAACGTCGAAGTTTTACAGGAGCGCTTACGATCAGAAGGAATTATATCGAGAGTGGAAAACGACAAACTCTACCTTGAAACGCGAACGATATTTGAAAACGATTTACAAAAGATCGCGCAGGGCGTAAAAAGGGCTTGCCAATGAAACGTTTGATCGTAGGAGCGGCGGGACATATCGATCACGGAAAAACGGCGTTAATAAAGGCGATCACAGGCTTTGACGGCGATCAGACAAAAGAGGAAAAAGAGCGCGGGATTACTTTGGATCTTAGTTTTAGCCATTTAGAAACGTCGAACGCCTCTATATCGTTTGTCGATGCGCCCGGACACGAAAAACTCGTTAAAAATATGATCGCGGCGGCTTTTGAATTAGACGCGCTTTTGCTTGTCGTCGCCGCAGACGACGGGATTATGCCGCAGACGAACGAACATTTAATGATAGCCGATATGCTCGGCGTTAAAAGCGCGATTGTAGTTATTACGAAAACCGATAAAATCGCCCCCGATCGTTTAACCGAAATTAAAGAACGGATAGAAGCTCTATTTAACGATTGCTTAACGACTAAAATCACGGCGATCGTCGCTTTTTCTATCTATAAAAACGAAACAATCGCCGACGTGAAAAACGCGCTTTTTTCGCTTGAGCCGATCGAACGAAAATGCGGCGGATTTTTTCGTTACTACTGCGATCGCGTCTTTGTGTCAAAAGGATCGGGCGTTGTGGTAACGGGCGCGGTTTTAGACGGCGAGGTCAAAGAGGGCGATAAGGTTTTTGCGTACGATCTTAAAAAAGAGCTGATCGTTCGCGGCATAGAAACGCGCAACAAAGCGACAAAAGTAGCGCTTGCGGGCGAACGCGCCGCACTAAATATCAAAGGCGCGGAAGCTAAAGAGTTATTTCGCGGCGTTTTGCTGGCAAAAAAAGGCTATTTGCGCGGATTTAACCGCGTTGGCATTTTTATACGCGCAATCGGCGGCGAAAAGTTAAGGCATAACGCAGAAATTATATTATTTCTAGGCGCAAATCGCTTTGAGGCGCGTTTAATGTTTCTCGACGAAAAACTAGGCTTTGCGGAGCTTGTTATAGAGGGCGAGGTTTTTGCGGTTTTCGGCGATCGTTTTATTATCAGAAACGGCTTTAAGACAATCGGGGGAGGAGAGGTACTGCTTCCTATCGGCGATCCGCTTAGTAAAACGCAAAAACTGACGCTTCTATCGGCGCTTAAAGATCGCCGCTTCGATCTGGCGTTTGCGGAGTTAATCG
Organism: Helicobacteraceae bacterium; assembly: GCA_031275395.1. Lineage (GTDB taxonomy): Bacteria > Campylobacterota > Campylobacteria > Campylobacterales > SZUA-545 > JAIRNH01. The sequence goes on from JAISOU010000074.1 coordinate 52,683, forward strand.
CTTCGCACAACAGAGGTTTTGGACTAATTAGCTCGAATCAACGTTTTGCGCTATCGCACGAAGAGGCTTTGGCGATCGCTTTGAAACTTTCTAATACGTTCGTCGATCAAGAGGCGCTTGTGGCTTACGATCTTAACGCGCAAAAAACCTTGCAAAAAGCGGCGATGGATATTTTTGTTAAAAACCGCCGCGCTATGCTCTCTGCGCATACCCTTAGCGAACGTTTCAAATGGGCAAGCAAAGCGTTTGTAGAAATCTCGTTATCCGCTTTGTTAAAATCGGGAAAACTTAAACTGGAAAACTCGCTATATCGACATATCGACTGCGATATTATAGACGAACAGGAGTATATACGAGAAACGCTTTTTTCGCTGATCGATAAAGCTAGTTTCGCGCCGCAAGCGCCCTATAATATATACGATTCTATCGATCTTGATCGCATAGAAGGCGATAAGGCGTTAAAAACGCTGACAAAACAGGGAAGAGTAACAAGATTGGAGCATAATATTTTCATTTCTTCCGAATGGCTTGCAAAAATGACGGACGCGCTTAGAAACTTAATCAAAGAAAATGGTTACGCCGACGTTCAAAGCGTTAAATCGCGTTTTAACTTGAGCAGAAAATACGCGGTGGCTTATCTGGAACGTTTGGATAAGTTTGGAGATATTCGCCGCGAGGAAGATCGCCGCGTTTTGCGATAAAATCCAGCGAAAGCGGCGCGGTTAAGACGGATTTTGCTAGCATTTTGCCAATTTATTAAAGATTGCAAACGAAGGTTCGTCTATGATTTTAACTATTTGGGGGGGGGGGGGCGGGCGGGGGGGCGC
>JAISOU010000084.1 GCA_031275395.1 Helicobacteraceae bacterium
GCGGCGATCTTTACTAGGGCGCGACTGTCTGCCAATATAACGTGGGATAAGGATAACCGCTAAAAGCTCCCCAAACCCAAGGATTATCCTTGTCGTTTCCAAACTTCCAACCTAAACCGCTCTTATAAGTCGATTGCGATTTAAGCTCGTCGATTGATTTAGACGTTCCGTGATTAGCGGGAACGCTTTTGTCTGAAAAACTGCCGCGATTTGTGGTCATATCCACAAACGCGAAGTTGTTTTGAACGTCGCTGGCTTCTGCATTTTTATTTCCAGTAGATTCGCTTGCGCGACTCATATCAATAAATCCGACCGTGTTATTTAGGTCAATAAATCCAACTATGCGATTTACGTCTAATGATCCGTTAGCCTTTTGATTGATTGCGGCGTTGTTTTTGATCGTAGCATAATAAACAAACCCCGCAATACCGCCGACTTGATTGCCTGTTCCTCTAATGTCTCCCGTCGAATAGCTATTGGTTATGTCGGAGGAAATAACAATATATCCCGCGATACCGCCAACCGAGCTTTTTCCGCTAACGTCTCCCGTAGAGTAGCTATTGGTTATGGAGGAACCAAAAATATGCCCCGCAATACCGCCAACCTGATCGCCTGTCGCGCTAATGTTTCCTATAGAGTAGCTATCGGTTATGTAGGATGCACCGTCAACATGCCCTGCAATACCGCCGACTTGATCGCCTGTTGCGCTAATGTTTCCTATAGAGTAGCTCTTGGTTATGGAGGAGTTGTAACCAACGTATCCAGTGATGCCGCCGACACTCGACACTCCGCTAATGCTTCCCACAGAATAACTGTTGGTTATGGGGTTGCCGGAAGTCGATCCAGCGATACCGCCGACATATTTACTTCCGCTAACGTTTCCCGTCGAATAGCTATTGGTTATGGGGGAGCCCCCGCCAACGACCCCAGCAATACCGCCGACCGTTTCGTCTCCGCTAACGTTTCCCGTAGAGTAGCTATTGGTTATGGAGGATCTGCCGAGAACATACCCCGCAATAGCGCCGACACAGCTTTGTCCTTGAACTCCGCCTTTGCTATTATCGATCTCTACGCCAAGATTTCTGATTTGAACATTCTCGCGGATATTTTCAAAAAGACCAACGTAATTGGTTGATGGTCTATTGATCCATAAGTTTCGGATTGCATATCCGTTACCATTGAAAATACCTGTGAAGGGTTTAGGGTCGTCGCCAATAGGATTCCAGCCCGCCGAATCGTCTAGCGTAGCGCTTGTTAGATTTATATCGTTAAGCAGAATATATTTGCCAGATAGATCGTTACGAACGTTATTTAGTTCCGCTTCCGTCCGTATTTCATAAACCTTTGGAATGGCGTAGAAATTAACGTTTTTCTTTACTTTATAAGAAGTTTCGCCGATATGATCGGTTGTATCGCTTATTAGATATAGAGCCTTAGCGTTTAGACCAAGCTTTGTTTTTAATTGAGCGATACTGATCGGGCTATCGCCTGAACGTTTATCGATCCGTTAAAATCAAGATTAGCGTCGTAGAAGCTAACTTTATAGGTTGCGACTATAGGCTGAACGTCAATCTTTGGAGTTTCTGCGTCGGTAATTGTAGGCGATTGATTGATCGGGCTATTCTCTTGAACGCTTATCGATCCGTTAAGATCGGGGTTAGCGTCGTAGGAGCTAACGCCCATTAAAGTTAAAATTAAAGCGAAAATTAAAAAGAAAATTGAAGCAAAAGCTAAAACGAATAAAAGAGCAACGAGGCTAAAAACTCTTTTTAACGTTTTGCGGTAGAACATAGTCGCTTTCTCTATCAACCGTTTTAAGGAAGAAACTAACGGGAGTTGAGACATAGAAGCTCCTTTTGGAAAAAAGTACTTGAAATCATAGCGGAAAGCAAGACAAAGCTAAAACGCGACGATCGCCGCATTATAAACTCCTTTTTTCACAAAGCAAAATCGACATAAGCGGTCGTTTCACAAAGCGCCCGCTCCGTAACGGAGTGAAGTGGCGCAAAGCGCAAAGGAGGGCGGAAATCCAAATATACTACTACCGATACTATTTGGATTATAAAGGGACGCTTAACAACGACGAAGGCTTTGTGGCGTTTTATTCTAGTGATATTGATATAGGGGTAGCGTTATATCCCACCGTAGCGTCATACGATCTAAACGACGACGGCTTGCCCGATACCGTATTTATGGATTGGCGCGAACTTGTCGGCGTTGATGGCGGCGCAAGGGTATATGCTATGGCAATCATAACCGAAGCCGACACGCTCAATCATAAGCCGATCTTTACTAAAAAGATAACTGGCTATTTTCTGACGAGTTACGGCACACACAAACCAAGAGCGCCGAAAATCGCCGTTAGAAAAAGCGGCGCGGAAAAAATAATTGAAAGCGAAGGGTTTTGGATTTATTATAGCAACGACAAGTTTACTTTCATCATAGGTAATAATTTCAAAGACGCCCTAACCGATCTGGTCGTCGGAGATATTAACGGAGACGGGATAGAGGACGTTGTAAGAATAGCTGGCATTCTTTATGGCGCTGGTTCTAATATCAGGCAGAGGATCGTTTCGAGCATCGACGAGCAGGGTTATCGCGATATTAGCGTCTATAACAACCCAACCCTTGTCCTCCCCAATGTCGAGACGAGCGGTAACGAGCTTATATTAAAGTTCAAAGAGCATCAGGTTCAGTTTAGCAATCCTCGTATTATCGCCGTATTAACCTCTCCTCCTTATTGGGAAGGCAGCGATAACGACAGCGGAGGAACCTCTTTAGGATCGTCGATTAGCAAAGGCGATAGCGAGAGCCACGCCGTTGGTATGAGCGTGGGTATTGCTGTAGGAGCGGAAGTGGACGCTTTGGCTTTTGGATCGCTAAAAATCATGGCTAAGATCGATTCGAGCCTTCACAAAGGCTGGACTAAGAGCAAAGAGATTACCGAATCTGTGGGAGATTCTATTAGGAGTAGGAGAAGATCTTGTGATCTTTAGCTCCGTCGCTTACGACGTTTATTATTACGAAGCAGTCGATTCTAATTTAACGCGCTACGATAACGTAACGCCGCTACTTAGAAAAGCGTCGCTCGTCTCCGTAGCCGTTCCGCGTCAGGCAAAGATATTCAAGCTTGAGAAAGACACCTATAACGAGTGGGTAGGAAAGCATAACGACGAAACGGGCGATACGGGATATATTATTCCTAGCGGAGAGGATAACGCCACAGCCGTAAAGTTTGGCATAGAGCATACGCTCGGTAATCCGCTCAGCTATCCTAACGAGACGCAAAAGAACCTTTTTCAACTGCTTGCGTTTGGAAGCGGGTTCTTTTCCACTGAGACTCAGACGGTTGGAACAAGCGATACTGGAGCCGATACTATCACGCTTTCCGAAGCGATAGGAGAAAGGACGACTTGGGATTGGAGTACCTCTGCGGGAGTAGAAGCCGAAGCGAGCGGCGGATTTTTCGCTAAAGCTACCGTTCAAACCTCTGTTAGCGTGGAATACGAGGGTAGCACATCGAGCACGATTACAAACTCGACGGAGATAGAGAGGCAAGTGCCTCATATATCGAACGCTTATTGGAAGGACAACCAAGGTTCGCGCTTTGAATGGGGATTGATGTCTTATCCCGTAAAGCACGGAAACCAGAAATACACGGTGGTAACCTATTGGGTTGAGGGGGATTGACGCGGGGTTTGGTTCAACCAATCGGTTGAACCTGACCGACGTAGATACCTTGATCGCGCCGCGACGCTCAAAGCGACAAACGCTTTTAGCGTTGATATAAATAGTTGATCGTAGGGGGGCTTAGCGATCCCCCCTGCGATAATTCTCGTTCGCTTCTGCGTTATTCCCCGTTTCTTTTCTAGTTATTCCCGCGTAACGCCCTAAATCGCGTAAAAGGTTTTGCCGCCTTGCGTTTTTACGACAATAGCGTCGCTTCGCGCTTATTTAATGCGATGAGCGTTTTGGCAAAACAACAAACTGCGCGGCGCTAAGCGTTTAGTAGGTTTTCTTTGATCCATCGCTTAACTACATATTTGGCTTGTTCGAGAAAAAGCATATCGTAATCGATAAGCTCTCCATTTGGCGAATAGTTAAGTAAATATCCGCATTCAGCTCCTTTAGCGACCGTCATAAACGCTAACTTTGTCATATCGTTTTTGCCGACTTCAAAAGGCTGATCGATTAAAATATCAAAGCAAATACGAGAATGGCGCGCCATTACGCCTATGATCTTACGAGTTGTAGCCCCCGTTGTTTTATTGGCAATAACAATATATCTATCGTAACAATGCGCGTTAATAGGTTCAGGATAAAAATGCCTACGCTCATGATAGTTTCCATGAGGATTTGGCAGATGTGGAAACATTACGTTATTAAAATTATCCGCGCATGAAGTTGGTATAGGCGTAGGCGAAAATTCGCGATCTACTTTATGCTTATAAAAATCTTCGTGGATGCACATGGACCTCAATAACATTTTTTCTCCTTTTGAACTTGAAAAATATAGGCTTCCGATCGCCGTATAGCGATGGAAGCCGAAAGAGCGTAACAGCTTAATGTTTATGGACTTTTATGCCTCTCTAAACAGCGTGATTGCTCAAGCTTTGTTGTAACTTGGCTTAATAAGTCGTTCTCGCTTTATTAAGCGATAGACTTATGGAATAAGGGTTAATCTAGAGCTTGATAGCCTCCTTAAATAAATTTACGCGTCGCAAGCGCCGCGCATGCCGAAACCGAAACAGAAAGAAGCGCCCGCTTTGGACTTAAAGCGTCTCTCAAGCGGAGCAGAACGCTACGCCGCGCTTGTTATTTGGCGTAGCCGTAGATTTTAAGCGCCAAACGTCTTATACCGTCGTGTTCGATAGCCATAATGCCGTCGTAGAGAAGATCTCTTTGGCTCTTTCGGCGCTTTCGTTTTTCGGCGTTTTGGCTTTGAAACGCTTGCGCGACGACAAATGATTTTGCCTTGCCGTTCATGCCGAATCCTTTGAATTTTGTTTGCGATCGCAAACGCCGTTCTTGGCGTCCATTTTGATCGGCGCTATGACAACTTGAGGGAATTTTGAAAGGTTGAGCGCATATTATACCCAAATTTTTGCTTTATATGCAAATCTTTGCGCTTTTTGTCCGCAAAATAGCCTTAATTAATTGGAAAAAGGACTAAAACTGACAATAATCGGCTACAAAATTTTGATTACGCAAACAATTATTTTTTGCTTTTTGTTTTCAAAGTCGCCAAATCGTAGAGTAGCCCGTCGATAGTTCTAATGCCGAACAATTTAGCGTGAAGTTCTCTAGTAACGTCTATTGTGATAATTGACGTATCGCCGTGCATTAACTGATTTCTAATTTCCTTTACCCTTCTAAGTCTCATTTTATATATATCGTCTTTATTTTTATATCTAGCGATAATGTCTATGGCGGCGTCCAAAGTGTTGATGGGCTGTTTATTTAAGGAGATCTTTTTTGCTTGCTCCATAGCTATACGCTCAAAACCAACGCACCATCCATATAGGATTAGCAACATATATTCATGCCGTATATTGTAGAAGTAATACGATTCGGCGATTCGATGCAATATATCGCGCGAAATACTTTTTTCAAACTCCGCGTCAAACTTTTCAATTAAAGTCTTAATTTCAACTTCTTTCTTAAGATCTTTTTCATTCTCTTCGCCTTCCCGTAATTTTTCCTCCGCTGATTTTAGCTTCGTTTGGAGCGATTCGTTCTCGGATTTTAAGTGCGTTATTTCGTCTTCTAATTTAGCCTTTTCTATTAAAAGATTTCGTTCTTCGTTGCTGGAGACGCCGTTTTCTTCTATTTTATCAAGTTCTTTTTGGGCTTGCGCTAACATATTTTCTTTTTCGGATAGCTCTTTATTGCCCGCTTCTAGCTTATTTTTTATTTCGTTGATTATTTTTTTATCGTTTTCTATCTCGAGTTCCTGCGCTTTTAATTTTTCTTGCGCTATTTCTTTTGTTTGCGTTAGTTCATTGACATACCTTTTTATTCGTCTTATAATAACGTAGAATAAGAACCAAAATATAGCTAACGGAATATAAAAAGTTGTACTCCGTAGAAAGTTATAACCGATAAATTTATCAAACCATTCAGAGATAGTAAATTCGGATTTGATGCAATCGGGTAATATCGAAAGGCTAAGCGATCTGATAATACCTACCCATAATTTTGGCTTAATATAATATCCGTAAATAAAGTTATGATCGCCTGACTTTATTGTTATTTCGCTTCGCTCATAATAGTCGGCTCTGTCCGTATAGTCGTATTGATAGACGACATTGCTATTTTTATTGTCTATTATAGTTAAAGAAACTTCCGATTTATCTAAACTATAATCTGAAAGTTTACCATTTTGAAATTGCTGTTCAATAAAATTGTAATGCATTGTATTTATTTGCTTCATTTTGCCTCTATTGTAACCGCCGTAATACGCCTCGTAATCTATAAAAACCCATACGCCAAACGCAAGAACAAGCGCTAATATAAACGAGACAATGAAATCGTGATTTAACGCGCGAGCCAACCAATAAACGTGTCGCCCTTTTAATGTTGTTGGAGACGTAACGCCTTCTTTTGCCATAGTCGTTCCTTTAGCTTTTTGCAATGATATCAGACAAAACTTAATTATTTTGACTTAGTTTTTGCAATGCGCGGGTAGCGGCGGGCGGGGAAGGCGTTTTAATGAAGGCGCAACAGGGCAGCTCGCAAGGCGCAAAGACGAGCGTGATAGAATAAAGACGTTTTAAGGAATGGCGTAAAAAGTTTTTATCGTTTTGCATTTTTATTGCGATCGCGATCCGTTTGTAGCCGCTAACCGCGATCTATACGCCCAAATGAGAAGCGCCACTTGCCCGCAAGTTCCTCATTTCCGCATAGCGCTCGCCATGCCGTATAAAGCCGCCGCCCGCGCAAGAGGCGGGGTAGCGCAAAAAAAACCGCCGCTAAAAACTATTGCGAATCATCGCCAGTCGCAAAGCGTCAAAACAATGCAACGTCGGCAATGTCAGAGGTGTGCAATTTTAACGTCGCTTAATTTTTCCGCAAAATGCTCGGCTACTAATCTCCTATGACAAAACTTTGGTTCAGGCTCGCTACATAAAAGAACGCTATCGACCATTTCGCTTTTTTTTATTAAGTTAAAAACTTTGCGTTCGTTCACAAGCGCCTTAAAACGCTCTTCATATACTTTCCAATCAATTTTTTTATTTTTATAGTCGGACAATATGCTTTCGGTTGGAACTAATTCGGGCTTATGGATATATTCCCAATCTAAAATTGTTTTCAGAAAATAGCGCAGATCGTCTTTTTTTGAAAATGCGGCTAATTGTGAAAGATTATTCAAACGAATATCAATTAACCGTTTCGCTCCGCTATTTTTCAATAACGTGAAAAACTTTTCCGCCCCTTTGCCCGCAAAACCAATTGTATATATATTATTCATCGTATGCCTCTCCTTTTTTGTATGCAATTTTTGCCGAATATACCTCATAAACCGAATCTAATGCATCTTCGAGAAATAAGCCGCCTATACCTTGCTCTTTAAGCATTTTTTGCTCTAGGTTTTTTTGGCTCAGTACTGAGCCGTCAAACAAAATATGATTAGCGTTAATTTGTAAAGCGCCGACTATATTACGAGCTACCAAAAGGAACCTATGGCATTCTAGCGGATTCTTTTCGGTGCACATCAGCGCTATATTTTTGCTATAGCTATCAATAAACTTTTCTATTTTTTCAATCCCTTTATTAAAGATAGCTAATTTGCTTGTTTTATGAAAATCAACGCGATTATCCGTGTATGCTTCTGGCTCGTCTCGTCTTGCGCCAAACTCTGCGCCCATATGCAGATATTCAATATCATATTTACGCAAAAAAGCCGAAAGCGATTCTTTGTTGAATTGCGGAGCGTATCTACTATACGGTTGCGAGCGCACGTCCGCAATCATTGTAATTTTATTTTTCTTTAGAGCCATAGCAAAAGCTTCTAACGTATGGACTGAACACCCTATTGTAAAAACTTCACCCATTGCGTTATCCTAGCATTGCGGCAACAAGCTTATAGCGATAATTATCCTTAAATAGTTCGCCGAGCGAAATTGTAAGAAATACATCGCTATAACCGCCAACGTCAAGTTGCCTATCATAATCCGTATATGCCAAGTCGTATTCAATATTATTATACGCGAATCGCACTCGAGGTTTTGACTTGTCTTCGTATGGCGCTGAGTAATAAAATTCAGCCTTATCTACTTTTCACTAAATAAAGAGAGTTTGTTACCTCAAGACTTGGCGCGTTCCATATTTTGGCGCCTATTCCCCAAATACTTTCAGGTTGATCAAGGATGTCAATCGCTATTTCGTTTGTCTCTAACCTATCCCATTTTGGAGGTAGCAACACGTTTTCTGGTTGCCACGGTATTGGAGCAAGATCGCCTATTTCAACATCGTACTTGCAATATAGCTGAATATCAAGCGCTCTGGCTATATTTTTATCAATGGCGCTTCGGCGCTTCCATCTTTGTCTTGCACAAACCTATACCATTTGCCCGTCATCAGACTTTTGCCCGCTACGCAATACCCGCCATGCTTTGTTGATTTGGCAAGTACTATTATGTTGTCTCGTATCATAATTGCCGCCCCGCTTTGCGCTTTGTTGCGTAAAATTTGAATATCATACAGCGCTTAAACTTAATCATTGACGTTTATTTGAGGGCATAAAAGGTTTTGCCGCCTTGCGTTTTTACGACGATAGCGCCTTCCGTAACAAGAGAGTTTAGTAGCTCTAAAGAGGATTGATCTAAGATCGATTCGGCTTCGCTCAAACCGAGCGATCGCCGTTTTAATAACTCTAATATCGCGGACTTATTTAACGATTGTTTAGCGACCGCGTGTTTGTTTGGAATAATTTGCGCGTTCAAACCCTTTAGGCAATCCGCAAGCGCCCGTATTCTTTCAGGCGCTGCGGCTTGGACTTTATAGGCGCTTGGGCGCTCGATCGTGCCTATGTCGATTCGATCGGGCGCGATCTTTTTTAGAGCTAAAGCGAGAGCCTCAAAATTAGCGGGAGTATCATTAACTTTATCGACCAATAATATCTCGATCGCAAGCGTTCCTTTATAGCGTTTTCTAAACGCGATCATACCATTGATTATCGCGTTTAGATCGCTATAGTTTTTTTGCGGACGATCGATTTTCTTAAAAGCGATTGGTTCGGCGGCGTCTAAAGAGAGTTTAACAATATCTATTTTAGAGAGCGCGTCGGATACGTTAGGAACTCCAATCGCGCTTGCGTTTGATAAAATCATCAGTTTTGCGTTTCTTTTGATCGCGTTTAGTCGATCGACAAGCTCGTTTAGATATGGATACAAAGTAGGCTCGCCGTTTGCGGTGATCGTAAGAACGTTTGGCGTACAGGTTTTTAGCGCCGCTTCAACCTCTTGTATGATCGCGTCCGGTTCGATTGGACTATCAAAAAATGCGATCGGATCAGCCTTTTTTAATTCGCAATAAAGACAGTCGTAATTACAGCGTTTGCGATCGGGCGAAAGATCGATTCCTAGCGATAAACCAAAACGGCGGCTTGAAACAGGCCCAAAAACAAAGCTCATCTAGCGAACGTTTCGTGAATTAGATCGACTAGATATTTGGCGTTTTGACGCGAAAAATCTGGTTGCATTCCGTGTCCTAGATTAAAAATATAGCCGTTTTCTTTGCCCATTACCCGCGCAATTTCTAGCGCTCCCTCTTCGATCGCGTTTTTGCTATAAACTCTCGCAGGTTCCATATTGCCCTGAAGCGCGTAACGATCAAACAAAATATCTTTTGCGCGTTCTATCGGCGTATTCCAATCTACGCCAAAAACGTCAAAGTTTCCGCTAACGTTTTCAAGATAACAGCCCGCGCCCTTACTAAATAAAATAATTGGTATTTTTGGATATTCGGCTTTAATACGATCGGCTATTTGCAGCATATAACGCCAGCTAAACTCAAAAAACGCGCTTTTTTCTAAAGCGCCGCCCCAACTATCAAATATCTGAACGGCGTTTGCGCCTGCTTCAATTTGGCGCAAAAGATAGCCGCCTACGGCGCGCGAAAGTCTATCTAATAATTTATGTAATAACTCGCTTTGGCTATATACCATTTTTTTAATGATCGCGTAGTTTTTACTACCGCCGCCTTCGATCATATAGGTCGCAAGAGTCCAAGGACTGCCCGCAAAACCTATCAACGCCTTTTTTTGATCGAGTTTAGCGCGTACAAGTTTAACCGCGTCATAAACGTAACCTAGACGATCGACGCTATGATCGCTAAGTCTATCGAGATCGCTTTGCGTTCTGATAGGATTATGCAAAATTGGGCCGTGTTTCTCTACAAACTCTAATTGCATTCCCATTTCAAGCGGCACGACTAAAATATCGCTAAATAGAATAGCCGCATCGACGTTAAGAATATCAATCGGCTGAAGCGTGGCTTCGGCGGCTAATTCTGGGCGGCGGCAAAAATCTATAAAATCTTTTGCTTTTGCCCTAGTCGCGCGATACTCCTCAAGATAACGTCCCGCCTGCCGCATAAGCCAAACGGGCGCCGTCGGCGTGGATCTTTTAAAACAGGCGTCTATAAATATCAATGCGAACCTTTAGTAAAAATCGACATATAAATATCCGTTTAATGTCCGCTTTTGGTCATCAAATATAGCGCGACTCCAAGCGCCAAAATAGCCAAAGCTAAATAAAGCATTTCCAGCGGAGTACTAAAGGTCATATGTAAGACGCGCTGAAAGAAGCTAACCACAAGAACCATTATGATCACTTTACCCAGTTTGTCTTTCAGTTGATCAAGCGATTTAATCGTAAGAATATCAACGTCTTTTAACTCGATCGATTCCAACTCTTCAATACGAGATATAAACAGCTCGTAAAGCCCGAAACTAAAAATTAGCATTACGACGGCGATCAGATATAGATCGACCGCGCCGATAATTAACGATACGCCGTCTGCGTGCAGATCGATTTTGTCGTTGTGTTCAATATAGTATTCCCACATAATCGCGATCGACTTTATCACGTCGTAACTTGCTATAATAAAAAGCGCAAGTGCTCCGATAAGTCCGAAAACTACCGAAAACAGAACCAACAATCGGCTCTTTACCAACATAGATTCAAAGATTTTTTCTACCATTTTTCTCATTTCTATTACCAAACTCTTTAATCAGTTTTCCTCGATCCATTTTTGCGCGATTCTAACCGCGTTTGTCGCCGCTCCGACGCGCAAATTATCGGCGACGACCCACAGATGTAAAATACGCTTATCGTAAAGATCTTCGCGTATTCGCCCGACAAATACATCGTCTTTTTCGTTTGCCAAAAGCGGAGTTGGATATTCGTTTTTTGACGGATTGTCGATTACTTTTACGTTCAAAGCGGCTTTAAGCGCTTTTGCCGCCTCTTTTGCGCTAATCTCTTTTGAAAATCTAGCCGCGATCGCTTCGCTATGTCCGCGTAAAACCGGAACTCTAACGCAGGTCGCCGCGATCTCTATTTTGCTATGCAAAATCTTTTGGCTCTCATTCACTATTTTTAGCTCCTCTTTTGTGAAGCCGCTATCGGTAAAACTATCGATATGAGCAATCGCGTTTAGCGCGATCTTATGCGGAAACTTTTTAGGCTCGATACGATCAAAATCAAAGCTAAAAATCGCCTTCATCTGATCCATTAACTCCTCCATCGCTTTCGCGCCCGCGCCGCTAACCGCCTGATATGTGGCGACGTCGATTCGCTCCAAATTATATAGATCGTGCAAAGGTTTTAACGCTATTACCATTTGTATTGTAGAACAGTTTGGATTAGCGATAATTCCTCTGTTTTTCCACAATTTTATATCTTGCGGATTAACCTCTGGAACGACGAGCGGAATATCTTTATCCATTCTAAAATAACTCGTGTTATCGATAACGACGGCGCCTGCTTTTACGGCGCTTGGCGCAAACTCTGCGGAGATCGAACCCCCCGCGCTAAATAAAGCGATCTGAACGCCCTCTTGCGCGAAAACCTCATGCGTCAAAGTTTTTACTTTAATCTCTTCGCCTCTATACTCGATCGTTTTGCCCGCGCTATTTTCGCTTGCAAGCGCTACAAGCCGCTCTATTGGAAACTTTTGTTTCTCTAAAACGCGGATTATCTCTTGTCCTACGGCGCCTGTTGCGCCCGCTACGGCTACGACATATTTTTTCAACTTGTTTCCTTTTGTTTTCTTAAACGTTTATCTTGTGTTTTGCGTATTTTAACTCAAAATCCGCAATCCTCATTCCTAAAAGTTTCGCCGCTTCCTCTTTATCGCCGTTTGCCTCTTCAAGCGCCTGAATAAGTAACTCCTTTTCCAAGCTATCTATATTTTTTGCGCCGCCTCTTGCCTGCAAAAAAAGATCGTTCGGACTTATCTCTTCGCCCTCGCTGATAATTGCGCTTCTTTCGCAAACGCTGATCATCTCTCTGATATTGCCATACCAGCGATAGCTTAAAAGCTCCTCTTTCGCGGCCTTTGAAAATCGTTTTTTATCCAAGCCGTATCGTTCGCAAAACTGCAATAAAGTCGCCTCCGCAAGCGGTAAAATCTCCTCTTTGCGCTCCCTTAACGGAGGAATTGCGATCTCGATCGTATTTAGACGATAATAAAGATCTTCTCTAAAACGTCCCTCTTTGATCGCTTCGCCAATATTTTGATTGGTCGCCGAGATCAATCTAACGTCGATCTCTATATCTTTCGCGCCGCCCAATCTTCTGATCTTTTTTTCTTGAATTGCGCGTAGGATTTTAGCCTGTAAATTATAAGGCATTTCGGCGATCTCGTCCAAAAACAACGTACCGCCGCTTGCCTCTTCAAACCGCCCGGGTTTAGAGGTTTGCGCGTCGGTAAAAGCGCCTTTTTCATAACCAAAAAGCTCGCTCTCCACGAGGGCTTCGGGCAAAGCCGCCATATTGATCGGCACAAAAGGTTTTTCGTTTCGCGACGAATTAAAGTGAATAAACCCCGCAAAGATCTCCTTGCCGACGCCGCTTTCGCCTAGCAACATAACCGAAGCGTCCGTTTTGGCCGATCGAAGCGCCACTTGGCGCGGACGCTCCAGCGCGGGCGAGCTGACGACAAAAAACTCGTCTTTTGCCGCCTCTTTATGCTTGATCGGCGCGATTTTCGGGACGTTTTTCATCGTTTGCGCCACTCTTTTTGCCCGCTCGATCGCCTCGATAAGCGTTTCGATCTCAAAAGGCTTTTGCAAAAAATCCTTCGCGCCCAACCGCAACGCCTCGATCGCCTTGTTTAGCGTCGCGTTTCCCGTAATGACAATCGCTTCGTATTTGCCGTTTAATTCGCGTAGAAACTCAAGCCCGTCCATAAACGGCATCGTCAGATCGGTTACGATAAGCTCAAAACTTTCGTCCAGCCTTTTAAGCGCGTCTTTGGCGCTCTTGAAACTAACGACCTCGTAATCGTCGCGTTCGGCAAAAGCCGCCTCAAGAGATTTTCGCAGATTAATATCGTCTTCAACGATCGCTATCTTCATAAACGGCGATTGTAACCATATCATCTTTAACGACGGCGTTAATCCGCGTCGCTCTTAGGGTCAAAACCGTCTTCGCGCCAGCTCCGCTACTCCGCGAAACGCCCGCGTCGCTTAGGAAAACGCCGTTTTTAAGCAGATTTTCCAACAGATCGTCTTGGCGGAGTTTTAGGATCGCGCTTATGGGTAGTTTGGCGTTCTGCGTTCCGATATCGAAGCTAAAAACGCTTTTGTAACGCTTGGATTGCGGGGGAAGCATAGCTTTGGCGATCATCAATTTTTCGTTTGCGATCGTATGATTGGCGCTTACCTGCCTAAAACTTACGATATAGTCGTTCGCAAAAGCGCCCAAAACGCATAAAAAGAGAAATAAAAACGCCTTCATATCCGTAAAAAAGCAATAGTTATTCCCGATATAAAAGAGTTAGGCGGTTATAATGTACGCAATTTCAAATTAAAGTTATGCAATGGCTATGACATCTGTCGACGACCGCACCAAATTGACGCTTCGCAATCAAGTGGAGTTGCTCTGCTTTCGCGTCATACCGAGCGGTACGCGCTTTTCGATCAACGTTTTCAAGGTGCGCGAAACGGTAAAATACAAAACGCTTACCGATCTTCCCGAAACAAACGAGGCGATCTGCGGACTCTTGACGCTTCGCAAAGAGATCATTCCGATCGTCGATCTTAAACGGTGGCTTTACGCGGGTTCGGCTTTAAGGGCGCGTATCGACGAGGAAGCAAACAAGATCGATCCTATGGACACGCAGATTATCGTATGCGAATTCGACAACGTAACGATCGGGCTTTGGGTCTATCGCGCCGATTATATTATGCGAAAAAATTGGGAGGATATTAAAGTTCCCGTTTCAAACGAGTTTGGGGCGAAAACTAATAACTATACTAAAAACGATAGCGGCGATATAGTATATATCGTCGATGTGGAGGGTATGCTTTCCGAATTGTTTCCTATGATCGCGGTGAAAAACCGCGACGAAACCGAGTCGCTTCAGCAGATGAATCTGCGCAAAGACGTAAACGTTTTAATCGCCGAAGATTCCAAGAGCGCGCTAAAGGGTTTGACAAACGTTCTTGACAAATATCAGGTTACTTATATTTCGTTTGAAAATGGACGCAAACTCTTAAACTATATTGCCGAGGTAGGCGTAGAACATACCGCGCTGATCATCACCGATCTAGAGATGCCGGAAGCCAGCGGATTTACCGTGATAAAAGAGCTAAAAAACAATCCGCGCACCGCAAAGATTCCGATCGTCGTTAATACCTCTATGACTGCCGAAAGCAACGTGGAGCTTGCGAAAAATCTTAACGCGCAAGGCTTTATAGGCAAAACCAACCCTAAAGAGGTTTCGCGTTATTTGCAAATGTATCTTGGCAAATAATGCATTTGCAAAACCTACGCATTATCGGCAAAACCGTCGCGGGTACGACGAAAGAGAAGCGCCGATTTTATTGATTTTTGCGGGGATTTGTTGGGATTGGTTAAAAAATGGGCTGGTCTTTAATTTAAAGATTGATATAATCCGCTTTTAGTTTGAACTTGAGATTAGACAAGGAGCTAAATTATGGCTATGCAAGCAAAAGTTTCGCAAAGCGTTATTAAAGCCGAAGGCTTCAATTTCTCTCTCGGTAGTCCGCTAGTTTTTTATCGTTTCTCAACAACGCAAACAAACATAATAGGAGGACAACTATGAAAACGTTGTTTAAGTTTGGAATGGTCGCAACCGCGTTAATCGTTTTTTGCTTAACGGTAGCTTTTACCTTTGGCGCAAGCGCCGCCGAAGAAGCGTATAATCGCGGCGTAACGGCGCAAGATCGTGGCGATCTGCAAGAGGCGATCAAACAATATACGGAAGCGATCAAACTCGATCCAAAACTTGCGCCGGCTTACAACAATCGCGGAAACGCTTACGACGAGTTAGGCGACACAAGTAAAGCGATCGCCGATTACGACCAAGCGACTAAACTTGATCCGAGCAACGCAAAGGCTTACTACAATCGCGGTCTTGCTTACAGTAATTTAGGGGATAAAAACAAAGCGATCGCCGATTACAACCAAGCGATTAAACTTGATCCGAACCTTGCGCTGGCTTACAGCAACCGCGGAAACGCTTACGACGAGTTAGGCGACACAAGTAAAGCGATCGCCGATTACGACCAAGCGATCAAGATCGATCCGAACCTTGCGCTGGCTTACAGCAACCGCGGACTTGCTTACTTTAATTTAGGCGATTATAAAAGCGCGACAAAAGACGCTCGTAAAGCGTGCGAACTCGGCGATTGCGAAGGATTGCAGTATTTAGAGCAAAAAAATCTATTGTCCGATTAAAAAACGAGAGAACAATAAGTTTGGAATAGTCGCAAAAGCGTTAATCGCTTTTTGCCTAACGTCGGCTTTTGCGTCGCGCATATTCAAAACCCTACAAACGATCGGGGGATCAACATTTCCCCCGCGCTTTACGCCGTTTCGCTTCGCGGCGATCGCTTCCTCCGCGCCTTGCGCTCCTCCACTTTGTTATGGAGCGGGCGCTACGCTAAGGTCGCGGAAATAACGGGAGCGGGCGCTAGCGTTCTAAACGCATAGAGCGGCTTTTTCGCCCGCTTCGTAAGCTTTTACGTTTATATCGAGTAGTTTTGGCGGCACATGGGTTTTCATAGCCGCAATAACGTCCGTCCTCTCCAAACAATCGGTCAAAACGATCGTAATCGCTAGCGCGACGACGCTTTGCGTTACTACGTTTCCGACCTCCTCTTTGGCGATCGTAATGATCGGTATTTCGCGGATCTTCCACTTTGCGCGATCGGCGGCGCTTGGCGTTACCAGATTAGGATCGACGACGATAATCGCGCCTTCTTTGACGCCGTTTTTGAACTGATTGTAACTGATGCTTGCCGTCGAAAGCATAAACTCGATCTCGCCCTCGTTAGCGTAAGGGTAGATAATTTCCGTATCGTCCAAAATAATATCTACTTTCGTCGCGCCGCCGCGCACTTGCGACGTATATGTCGCGGCTTTTAGTCCATAGCCGCCGCTTTCGATTTTCGCTACCGCCAAAATCTCGCCCGCAAGCAAAACGCCCTGCCCTCCTACGCCCGTAAATCTTAACTGTCGCTTCATACGATCTCCTTTCGTTCTTTTACGCGATTTATGCGCGCAAAATTGCCTATTAAATATAAAACTGAATATCCGCCCGTACGCCCGTTTTCTGCCACGAGAATATCAAATCAGCGCCTACGCGCACGCTAAAAACTTTCTCATCTTGACTCCCCCTTTGACTTTTTTGTAATCGCTCGTCTTCGACTAATCGGGCGAATATGTAATAGTCATTGTCGTTCCGTTATCTTCTTGCACAAATTCAACTCTAGTATCTCCGCCCGCATAAAACATGCTAATATCTAGCTTTTTATCCTTATCCCACGCATAACCTATTGTGATTATTGAGTCTCCCTTGTACCTGATCATTGTAATTTTTGCCAATCTCAAGTTTAGTGCGAAGGTTCTCATAACCCGAATCGTTAGAGTCGCTTTTGATTTTGGTTTTGCGAAAATCTGCGTACGCTTCCAAAAGCGTTTGTTTGGGATAAAAGCATATTTCCTTCCTCGTATAGCTTTCCATGTCAAAATCTTTGACCTCGCATTGTTTTTCGACCGCGATCACAAATGCGGATAACAACGCAAACGCGCAAAAAAACCGCAATAACTTAAACGTTTTCATCGCATACTCTCCTTTTCTGACGCAATATAGCGCTTCAATGTTTCGCGCTTGCTTGCGCTTTTTCAATCACGCTTTCATACGCTTTGCAATACTCGATTTTCGTTTCGTCTTTATGCAAAACGCCCGTCGGAAACTTGCCAACTTTTTCGGCTTCGCTCAATTCGTCAAACTTTGGCTTAGAAACGACGATCGACTCGATCCATTTAAGCGCCTGAACCGCCTCGCCCATCTTGTTTTTGCGCCCCAAGTTAATATGACAGTTGCTGAAAATATCGAAAAAGCTAAAGCCGTTATGTTGCAAACCCTCCGCAAAAACCTTTTCAATCCGTTTAGGATTATTCACGCTCTCACGCGCTACAAACGTCGCGCCCGCCGCGATCGCAAGGTTTGCCGCGTCAAAATTGGGATCGACGTTGCCATATTGCGTCGTTACCGTCCAAAAACCTTGCGGCGTGGTTGGCGAGACCTGCGAATTGGTTAAGCCATAAATAAAGTTGTTGATTACAATAAAGTTCAGATCGATATTGCGTCTTGCGCCGTGAATCGTATGATTGCCGCCGATCGCCAGCGCGTCGCCGTCGCCCGCCACTACGATCACGCGTTTATCCGGATTTGCCAGCTTGATCCCCGTTGCGACGGGTATAGTACGCCCGTGCGTCGTATGAACGGTATTGCAGTTGATATAAGAGCTTAGCCGCCCCGAACAGCCTATTCCGCTTACCACGCAAACGTCGTCCATATTCCAGCCAATCTTGGCGATAGCGCGAATCAACGATTTTAATATAACGCCGTCGCCGCACCCCCAACACCATAGAGTGGGCAGTTTATCTACTCTTAGATATTCGTCGTAATTAAACGCCATTAAAGCTCCTTTATCCGCTTCAAAATAACGCTAGGCTCGATCGCCCTGCCATTCGCCTGATTTAAGGTCGCAAACGATCGTTTGGCGACGCGTTCGATCTCTAACGAATACTGCCCCATATTCAGCTCGACGATCAGCGCTTTTTCGTATCTTTCGCCGATTTCTCTGATCGCCTCTTGCGGGCTAGGCCACAACGCGATCGGGCGAAAAAGCCCCGCTTTTATCCCCTCTTTTCGCGCCATATTAACCGCCTCTTTTGCGGCTAAACTCGCGCTACCGTAAGCGATTACCGCGATTTGCGCGTCGTCAAGCAAATAGCGCTCGTTTTTCTCGATCGCTTTTTGATTTGCGTCGATCTTGCCTATAAGCCGCTCGATTAGATTCTGGCATAACTCGGCGTCTTCGGTGGGAAACCCGGTCGCGCCGTGGTGCAATCCCGTTATATGGTAGCGATAGCCCGTGAAAAACGGATTCAAAACGGCGGGTTCGTTCTTTTTCGCTTCGTATGGTTTGTAACTTTGGCGATCGCCCTCGTATTTTTTGCGATCGACAATCCCGATCGCGTCAAGATCGGGCAAGAGAGCTTTTGAGTGCATATGTCCGATCGTTTCGTCAAGCAGGACAAAAACGGGCGTCATATAGGTTTCGGCGAGATTAAAAGCGCGGATCGTTTCGGTATAGGCTTCCGCAAGCGTCCCTGGGCATAGCGCGATTGATCGCACGTCGCCAAAGGTGGGATTACGCGCGAAACTAACGTCGCCCTGCGCGACGCGAGTAGGCAAGCCCGTAGAAGGCCCGCCGCGCATCACGTCAATACAAACGAGCGGAGTTTCATACATAAACGCCAAGCCAAAACTTTCGGATTTAAGCGACATACCAGGCCCGCTTGTGGCGGTAAGAGCTTTTACGCCGCTTGCCGCCGCGCCGATCGACACTAAAACGCCCGCGATCTCGTCTTCCATTTGGATAAACTTTCCGCCGACTTTGGGCAGAAGAACGCTCATCTCGTGCGCAATTTCGCTAGAAGGCGTGATCGGATAACCGCCGAAAAACCGACAGCCCGCGTCGATCGCCGCGCGCGCCGCAAGCTCGTTTCCGTTGCATATCGTTTGCCTCATCGTTTCTCCTTTGGCGCGTAGTAGCCGTCCGCTCTGATCGCTTCGGCGGCGGCGCGGGATTGATCGGTAAGTTTTGCGAATGTATAAGTTTTGCGATCGGCAACCGTTATCGCAAAATCAGGACAGCATAGCTCGCACTCGTTACAGCCTATGCAGTCTTGCGGCGCGATCACGCTCGCCATAGCGCCTAACGCGCTTTTTGGTTCGGCTCGCATAGCAAGCGTTCCGCTTGGACAGACCTCGACGCAGAGCGAACAGGCTTTACAGCGACTTTCAACGACGACGACAGGCGCGGTTTGCGTCATAATGCGCTCCTTCGGGATTTACAAAAACGTGTCGCGTATTATCGCGCATTTTACCTATCGACGCTCGAACGCTAGGCAAGCGTATCCTAAATAGTTAAGAATATAGCCCAGTAGAAATATGCGGCGAAAATCAGTAAAAACGATCCGATCAGCGTAAAAATCGCGCCGTAAAAAACCATATCTTTTACCTTAAGCGCGCCGCTACTTAACGCTATGGCGTTTGGCGGAGTAGATATAGGAAGCAAGAAAGAAAAACTTGCGCAGACGGTCGCGGCAAATAGTAGTTGTTCCGCGTTGAAACCGCCCTGAAGCGATAAAGAATAGACGATCGGAAGCGCGATCGAGGCTTTAGCGGTATTGCTAACGGCAAAGGTTAAAAAGCTCATAACAAAAACGATCGCGATCATAACGACAAGGCTTCCAAACGACAAGAAAAAACTCATAGCGTTTGCGGCGCTCTTATCTAAACCCGTCGATAAAAAAGCGTTAGAAAGCGCGAAGCCCGCGCCGAACAGAAAGATAATTTCATAGGGGATTTTTTTGCTGTCGTTCCAATCGATAAACGAAAAGCCCGGCATAAATAATAGAAGCCCAAAAAATAAAATTAGCGATCCTTCGTTTAATCCAAGCCCTGAAAAATAGGGATCGATCGGAGAGTTTAACAGTAATAAAATCGCTAAAAACAGAATAATTAAAGCCAATTTTTTCTGCTCTTTAGTCGATGGCGACCATTCGCTTAAACTATAAGTTAATTTCATATCTCTCGCGCCGATCGAAAGCAATAAAGAAAGAGCGATCAGCATTGTAACGGCAAGCGGAAACATAAGCGCGATCCAGCCGACAAAAGAGATACTGGGTAGATTTTGCGAATTTAGAAAGCCAAATAAAATTAAGTTTGGCGGCGTGCCGATCGGCGTAATAATTCCGCCTACGCTCGCTCCAAAAGCGATTGCTAAAGCAAGGCGCGTTTTTAACCGCGTATCGCTTGTAAGAAAGTGCGCCAAAGGCATAAGTAAAAGAGCGGTGGTCGTGTTTGAAAGGACGGCGCTAAGAAGCCCGCTCGTAAAACTTAAAGCAAAAATCGCGCCGCGCGCGCTAGCGGGAAAGATTTTTAAGAGTTTGCGAGCGATCAATTTATGAAGTTCGGTTTTTTCCACCGCCAAAGAGAGCATAAAACCGCCCAAAAATAGAAATATGATCCCGTTTGCGTAATTACCCGCCGTAGCGTCGCCGTCCATAATGCCAAACGCGGGAAAAATCGCGATCGGAAGCAAAGAAACGACCCCTAGCGGCAAAGCTTCATTCGTCCAAAGCGCGACGAGAAAAACGACCGCGCCCAAAAGCCGCGAATGCTGTTCGCTTAAACCGCTAAGCGCGATCGCATAAACCGCCAACGCCGCCGCGATCGCAATCGCGATACCTTTTATCTGTTTATTCACAATAGTTTTGCGCGTCTTTCATAGTTTGATAATCTTTATAAATCGGATTTTATACGAAAAGCCAAAAAGCCGCCGCAATCGTTTGTTTTTGTTCTTGCGCGCTATGCTGACTTGACTAAGGTTAATCAAATCTATTAAGGCGGCGCGGGCGGGGCGTTTGAGGGTTGATCTGCTAAACTTACGGATTACCAAAAACCAATTCGGCGAAACTAAGGACTTTTGTTTATGCTAGTAAAAGCAATCTTATCGTGTTTTGTTTTTCTTACTTCTATGCGCGCGGCTATCGTTTGGTTATTTGTCGTCGCTTTTGCCTGCGCGGCCGCGACGTTTATCGAAAACGACTATGGAAGCCAAGCGGCTAGAGCGGCGGTCTATAACAACCGAATATTCGAGATCCTTTTGTTTTTGTTCTGCGTATCGCTGGTGGGTTCTATGGTCAGGTTTGGCATGTTCCATAAAGAAAAAACGGCGGTATTCGTCTTTCACGCCGCGATCCTAGCGATACTAATCGGCGCGTTTATCACCCGCTATTTTGGCTACGAAGGTTATATGCACCTGCGCGAAGGGCAGACGAGCGCAGAGATTCTTAGCGCCGATCCATATCTGGCGGTTTCTAGTAGCGGATTAAACGCAAGCTGGCGTTTGCCGCTTTCTCCGATCGCCTCCTCCGATCGCTCCTTTAGCGCCAATCTTGGCGGCGGCGCTCCCGTAACGATCGAAACCAAATCCTACTATCCGCGAGCGAAAGAGGCCGTCGTAGAGGTCGAAAACGACGGCGCGGCGTATATCGCGTTCGCGCTTTTTTACGGAGAAAAACCGATTGGCGCGGAGCTCTTCGAGGGGCAGTATTTTGAAAATAACGGCGTTATCTTTTATTTTGGCGATTTTGAGGATATAAACTTCACGCAACCTACGATCGCGATCGGAATGCAGGATAATCAGCTTGTGATCCGATCTTACGTCGATATGACGCGATTTGATCGGCAAACGGGCGAACAAATCTCGCTTCGCGCCCACTCCGCGCACCCGTTCGATCTAAACGTGTCGTACGCCACGAACGACGGCATAGGCATAGCTTTACTTAAACATTTCTTATCTGCGGACAAAAAGGTCGTCGAAGCCGCGCCAAACGAAGATGGTTTGGCGGCCATAATCGTCGACGTTTCGCACAAAGACGAGCATAAAGAGGTTGCGCTTTTAGGCGGCGCGAGAATGAGCGGCGAGCGCGCCGAAGTGGAGCTTTCGGGGCGAAAGTTCGTTCTATCTTTTGGATCGGAAACGATCGAGCTACCGTTTTCGCTTAAACTCGACCGCTTTATCGTCGGACGGTATCCCGGCTCTACCGTTCCCTCGTCGTATGAAAGCCAAGTAACGCTTATCGACGAGGAGCGCGGCTTAAACGAGCCAAGACGCATATATATGAACAACATTCTGACGCATAGGCAGTTTCGCTTTTATCAAGCGTCTTACGACACGTGGGACGAGCGCGGCACGCTTTTATCGGTTTCAAACGATCCCGGCGTGTGGCTAACCTATATCGGATACGCGCTTTTGACGTTCGGTTTTTTTATCGCGTTTTTTAGCCCGAAAAGCCGCTTTAGGACGCTCGCGGAGCAGATCGAAAAAAGCAGGCGTATGAAGTCGTTCGCCCCCGCTCTTGTCGCGCTTATTTTGCTTGGCGGCGCTTTGGAATTAAAAGCGGACGAAACCGATACCGTATCGAACGCTAACGAGGCGATCGTCGATATTCGCTCCGACGAGGTTAATCAATCCGTTCGCGCCGTAGATACCAACCGCACAGTCCAATCCGTTAGATCGGTCGATATAAATCAATCCGTTTCGATCGATTCAAACCAAACCGTCCGATCGGCGGATACAAATCGCACAGTCCAATCCGTTAGATCGACGGACGCTAACCAAACCGCCCGATCTACGGATACAAACCGCACAGTCCGATCCGTTAGATCGGTCGATACAAATAGAACGATTCGCGTTGTGGATAGTAACCGATCGATCCCCGTAGAGGTTAATCAATCCGTTCGCGCCGTAGATACCAACCGCACAGTCCGATCCGTTAGATCGACGGACGCTAACCAAACCGCCCGATCTACGGATACAAACCGCACATTCCGTCCCGCTCAAGAAACCAATCGAAGCGCTCCCGCAGTCGTTCGCCCCGCTAAACAAGAGGCAGGCCAGACCACTTTAGATAAGAAAGAAACAAACGCGACTTCGGACGAAACCAATCGCTCCGCCCCCGCAAGCGTTCGCGGCGACGAAACCAACGTTACGACGACGCGGGTTAAAGGCATTGTCGATCTGGATCACGCAAAGCGCTTTGGCTCGCTTTTGGTTCAGGACGCAAACGGACGAATCAAGCCAATCGATACGCTCGCGCGCGAAACCCTAAGCAAGATTTCAAGGCAGAACGAGTTTAGCGCCCTCAGCGCAACGCAGGTTTTTTTAGGAATGTTGAGCGTGCCGGAAGGCTGGTTAAGCGTCAAAATGATACGGGTAAATCACCCTGAAATAGGTCCGAAACTTAATTTAGAATACGGCGTTAAATACGTTTCTTTTTTCGATATTGCCGCGCTCGATAGCGACGGCGCGTTGGTTTATAGGCTCGCCGACGAAACGGCGCTGGCGAAGATCGTTCCCGATTCGCAAAAGACGCAGCTGGATAAGGAGTTGCTAAAGCTCCACGAACGATACATTGTGGCGTATATGGTTTATGTAAAGGATCTTTTGCGGATTTTTCCCGTTAGGCACGATCCCTCCTTTACGTGGAACTCCCCCATACAGATGAGAAATCTAGCCAAACTTTCGCCTAGCGAAGCGGAAGAAACAAACCGGACCCTGAGCGCCTATTTGGACGAACTTAGAAAGGCGCAGATCAGCGACGAATGGAATAACGCCGATCTTGCGCTAGACAAGTTGCGCGCCTATCAAGAAACCTACGGCGTAGCCGTTATGCCAAGCGAAACGCGAGTAAAAGCGGAGCTTCTGCTAAACGCCATTAAACCCTTTTCGGTTTTGCTTTACGCCTACTTTTTGCTAGGGACGTTTCTGCTTATTTGGGCGTTCGTTCGATCGCTTGCGCCAAATCTGTTGAAAAAAAGAGGGTTCTATATCTCGTTGGCGTTGGTCGGCGCGACGGCGCTTTCGTTTGCCTTTCACACGATTGCGCTCGCTTTGCGCTGGTATGTTTCCGGACACGCGCCTTGGTCAAACGGTTACGAATCGATTATCTATGTTGCGTGGAGCGCGTTATTCGCGGGGCTTTTTTTCGCTAGGCGATCGATCTTTGCGCTTCCCGCCGCTACCCTTATCGGCGCGTTTGCGCTCATAACGGCGTTGATCGCCGAGTATGATCCGCAGATCACGACGCTTGCGCCCGTGCTAAAATCGCATTGGCTAACGATCCACGTTAGCGTGATTTCGGCTAGTTACGGCTTTTTGGGAATGTCTATGCTTTTGGGGCTAACTTCGCTGGCGCTTTTTGCGTTTCGCGCGCCTAGAAAAGTAAAGATCGACGAGGCGATCGCGGAGTTGCGGCGCATTAACGAGATGGCTATGATGGTAGGGCTTGCGCTTCTTACGATTGGCAATATTTTCGGCGCGATTTGGGCAAACGAATCGTGGGGTCGGTATTGGAGTTGGGATCCCAAAGAAACATGGACGCTAATTAGCATATTGATCTACGCCGCGATTTTGCACTTTAGATTTGTGCCTACGCTCAAAAGCGCCTTTGTTTTTTCGTTTTCGAGCGCCTTTGCGTTCGCGTCGATCTTAATGACCTATTTCGGCGTTAATTTCTACCTATCGGGAATGCATTCGTATGCAAGCGGCGACGCTCCGCCCGTTTCGATTTGGTTTTACGTCGTAATAACCTTTTTCTTTAGTTTGTCGATCTTAGCGTGGAACAAAAGCGACGGACGCTACCCGCTCGATTGCAAATAACGGTTTTTAATTAGCGACGAAAAACGGCGCTTCTTTTCGCAAGCGTTTAATATAAAGGTCGCGGAAGCGACTTTGCGCGGCGATGTACGGCGGCGCTCTTGCAAACGAGAGCGCGGTTTCTTAAAGACGACTTATCTATAATACTTAATTTATTTAGGAAAGGCGTAAATGTGCCTCTCTATACCTTCTAAAATCATAGAGATCGACGAGGCAAACAACGCTTTAGTCGATACGCTTGGCGTTAGGCGCAGGGTTTCTTTAGATCTGCTTGGAGAAAGCGCGAGCATAGGCGACTTCGTCCTAATTCACGTCGGATTCGCTATGGGCAAGATCGACGAAGCCGAAGCGTTGGAGAGCCTAAAGATATTCAAAGAGATCGCCGCGCAGATGGAAAGCGGCGAAATCGACGAGCGCGACGGAGATTTAGGGCTTGCCGATCGACTACATTAACGAATACCGCGATCCGCAACTGATCACCGCTTTAAGCTCGCAGATACGCCGCGAGGTTACGCGACCTATCAATATAATGGAGATATGCGGCGGGCATACCCATACGATTATGAAGTTTGGCGTTTCTCAACTACTGCCGCCGCAAATCAACTTTATTCACGGGCCGGGCTGTCCCGTCTGCGTAATGCCAAAAGAGCGAATCGATCAGGCGATCGCGCTGGCAAATACGCAAGGCGTCGTTTTGGCGACTTTGGGCGATATGATCCGCGTTCCGGGAAGTCAGGGTAGCCTACAAGAAGCGCGATCGCGCGGGGCGGACATTCGCGCGCTCTACTCGCCGCTAGACGCGTTAAAGATCGCGGCTGAAAATCCAGATAAAAAGGTCGTTTTTTTTGCGATCGGCTTTGAAACGACGACGCCGATGAGCGCCGTTTTGATCGATCGCGCGATCGTTCTTGGGGTAAAAAACCTGCTTTTTCATATCAATCATATTCTTGTCCCGCCGCCCGTTTGCGCCATTATGGACGACGGCGCGGCGATCGACGCTTTTTTGGGGCCTTCGCACGTAAGCGTGATTGCGGGCTACGAGATTTTTCAGCCGATCGCCGATCGTTACAAAACGCCGATCGCGGTGAGCGGTTTTGAACCAACCGACGTTTTGGACGGCGTTTTAAGAATCGTTCGGCAGTTTAACGAGGGGCGTTGCGAGGTAGAAAATCAGTATTCGCGCGCCGTGAGCGCGCGCGGAAACGCGAAAGCAAAAGAGCTAATCGATCGTTATATGCAACCGCGCCCCTCGTTTAGATGGCGCGGACTAGGGGATATCGCCAATAGCGCGTTAAGGTTGCGCGACGAGTTCGGCTTTTTGGACGCGGAAAAGATCTATGCCGATATTCTGCCGACAAAACCGATCGACGATCATAAACTATGTATTTGCGCGGAGATTTTACGGGGGCGCGCCAAACCGATCGACTGCAAAGTTTTTGGCAAAGCCTGCGTTCCAAACGCGCCGCTTGGCTCCTGTATGGTTTCTAGCGAAGGCGCGTGCGCGGCGTATTACCGCTACGCCTTAAAAACCTAAATCGCGTTGATAGATTTTGCTAAAATCTTCGCCAATATCCGCCAAAGGAGAAGGCAATGCAAGAGATTTTCAACCGCTTTAGCGTTCGAAAGTTTTTGGATAAACCCGTCGAGCCTCAAAAGGTCAAACGGCTTTTGGAGGCGGCAATGCAAGCGCCGAGCGCGGGCAACCAGCAACCTTGGGAGTTTTTGGTCGTAACCCAAAAAGATAGCCACGAGGCGATCGCGCGAATTTGCCAATACAGCAAGCCGATTTTGAACGCGCCGCTTGGAATTATGGTCTTGCTTAGCGGCGAGAAACTGCGTTTTCCGGAGTGCGTTCAGCAAGATTTGGGCGCGGCGTGCCAAAACATTTTGCTTGAAGCGGTTAGCTTGGGGCTGGGCGGCGTTTGGATGGCGATTATGGATTTCAAGCCGCTTATGGCGGGCGTTAAAGAGCATTTCAAGTTACCCGCGCATATAGAGCCGTTCGCTACGATCGCGCTAGGCTATCCCGCCGAAGAAAAAACGCCTAAACTTCGCTACGAAGAAAACCGCGTTCATTACGAGGCGTATTAAAGGTGGAGATCGAGCTTTATAACCTTAATATCGAGCGCGCGGTTTTAAGCTCTATTCTGTTTGAATCTAGCTATTACAACGAAGCGGCTGAACGCTTAAACGCGCGCGACTTTTATCTGCCCGCGCATCAGGCGATCTTTACCGTTATGGGCACTTTGAGTTTGGAAAACGTTCCAATTGATCAGGAGTTTTTGAAAATACGGCTGACAAAAGAAAACCAATACAACGAAGACGCGATATTAGATATTTTAGCTACGACTCCGCTTTCTAATACCTACGCGTATATCGGAGAGATCAAAGAGCTTGCGACTAAACGCAATATGATCTCCTTAACAACGGAAATTAAACGGGTTATTTACGAGGAGCAACAAGGCGCGGACGCGGCGATCGACAGCGTTCAAAAACGATTATTTGAAATCGGCGTAGATTCAAGCTCAAAACAGTTTAGGGGCGGCAAAGAGATAGTCGCTTCCGCGCTAGATAGAATTAAAGTCGCCAAAGAGCGCGGCAATAAACTGATAATCGGTTTAGATACGGGCTTTCACGGGCTAAACAAGATGACCAACGGCTTTAATAACGGCGATATGATCGTGCTTGGAGCGCGTCCTAGTATGGGCAAAACCGCGTTTGCGATGAACTTAGCCGAAAAGATATTAAAGGGCGGAAACGGCGTGGCGATATTTAGTTTAGAGATGTCCGCCGAAGATCTAATGCTACGGCTTTTATCAAGCACGACAAGCGTATCTATGGGGCGGATCAAAACGGGCGATCTATCCGACGAGGAGTGGGGACGTATTTCTACTGCGGCGGATTACTACGCGC
The DNA here is from genome assembly GCA_031275395.1 of Helicobacteraceae bacterium. GTDB lineage: Bacteria > Campylobacterota > Campylobacteria > Campylobacterales > SZUA-545 > JAIRNH01. The sequence goes on from JAISOU010000084.1 coordinate 27,914, forward strand.
ATAGCCATATTTTTATCGACGACGATCCTTCTTTAACGGTAAATAAGATGCGTAGCCGTTTAAGACGATTAAAAATGCAACATTCCGAAATAAAATTCGCCATTATCGACTATATTGGTTTAATGGGGGATCAAAGCAGAATCGAAACAAACCGCCAACAACAGATCAGCGATATTTCGCGCGGCATAAAGATATTAGCAAGAGAGCTAGATATTCCAATTCTCGTATTATGCCAGCTAAATAGAGGGCTTGAAAATCGCGAGGAAAAACGCCCTAAACTAGCCGATATTAGAGAGAGCGGATCGATCGAGCAAGACGCTGATATTGTTATGTTTGTTCATAGAGAGGACGTTTATAAGGCAAAAGAGGAAAAAGAGAATAAGAAAAAGGCGCAAAAAGAGGGCAAAGATTACCGATCGGAGTTTAAGGAAAAACCCGAAGAGGAAGCGGAAATTATTATAGAAAAACACCGCAACGGCGCGACGGGAACGATTAAGATGATCTTTCAAAAAGCTTTTACGCGCTTTGTCGATGCGGAAATCTCGCGCGCGGAACCTATCTATTACAAAGACACCAATATCCAGATCGAGGTCAAGGGCGCGCAAATGCCCCCGATATAAGTGGAACGGCTCGCGTTATTTGATTCCTATTGGAGCCGCGCGGTTTTTTTTCTTATTTGTTTAATTGTTTTTTGCGTTAATATGGGCGTTGAATATAGCCGTTTTTTAGAAATAAAAGAACAAAAGTTTTTTGATATTAACGGCGTTATCGCTAACCAAACCAATAAAACCAATAAAAACGGAAAACCGTATTGGGTTTTGCGAATAGCAACCGAAAAATACGGCTCGTTTTTTACGACGACTTTTGAAGATTTACGCGAAGATCTTGCGGGGCTTGAAACAAAACTAGTAATCATAACGGATAAAATCGGTTTTTGGGATTTTATGCGCGGTTTTTACGCGCCGAGTTTCAAGATTTCGCTTCTGCCGAGTATAATTGCCGCCGAAAAAAACGGCGCTTATGACGGCGCGATCGCCTACATAGCCGATCAGCATAGCGATTCTTATATGCGCGAATTATTTCCCGCGATCTTTTTCGCTTCGCCGCAAAGCGCCGAATTGCGCTTGGCGGTAACGAAATACGCCGCCGCTCACCTGATCGCTTTGAGCGGTATGCACTTGGGGATTTTGTCGCTTGTTTTGGGCGCGGCGATCGGTTTTCCGTATCGTCTGTTGCAAGCGAGATTTTTCCCTTGGCGAAACGCGTTTTTTGATCTTGGCGCCGTTTCGATCGTCGTTTTTGGCTTCTATCTTATTTTTACGGGTATGGTTCCTTCCCTGATTCGCGCTTACGCAATGTATTTATTTGGTTTGTTTTTATTTGCGCGGCATTTTAGAGTATTAAGTTTTGAAACGCTGCTAATCGTTTCTATTTTACTAATCGCGTTTGCGCCGCGTATGATCTTTTCCGTCGGTTTTTTATTAAGCGTCGCCGGCGTTTTTTATATCTTTTTGTATCTGCGTTATTTTGGCGAACAGTCCAAAATCAAAACGGCGATCGGAATATCCGTCTATGTTTTTACCGCTATGCTTCCAATCGTTCATTACTATTTTCCTATTACGGCGCATACGCAACTTCTTAGCCCTATCTTAACGCTTATTTATACTCCATTTTATATTATCGAAATTGTTTTGCATTTAATCGGCTTTGGCAATCTGCTTGATCCGCTTTTAATTCCGGCTATTGAATTAAAAGTTCCGCAATGGGATTTTCGCGTTCCCCTATGGATATGTTTAAGCTATATCGCCCTTAGTATAGCCGCGATCTTTCATCGTTATATTCATTATGTTTTCATCGTAACGCTTATCTTCTGGCTCTTTTGGCAATATCTACTTGCTCCGTTTTGGCTTTAGTTTTATTTTTTCCATTCTATATGCCCGTTGACATTATTTCGCTCAAACGTTTCTAATATCTCTTCGCAAAACTTTTGAGTTTCCTTATCGCCTAGCGTTTTTGAAAGCTCGTATAAACGAATAAACATTTTTTTGCCCGTCTCCGTTTGCTTATAATGTTTCTTTTTTATGTTGTGTTGCGCGCAAAGCGTTTGACCGTTTTCTATTGTGGCTTTTCCGCCAAAATCTTTTGGTTTTATATGATCGACGCATAACTCTATGCCTTCATTTAATCCCCTGCCGCATATAACGCAACGATAACCGTCGCGTTTCATAATAGCTTCTTTTTGCGTTTGCGTAAAATCTTCCAATTCACGATTTATTACAAAATCTGGATCGTAGCGGTATACGCCCTTTTTTATTTTTTGCAATTTTCCCATCTGCGCTAATTTTCGTATTTGCCTATCGGGGTCTCTAAATACTTCGCCCGTTATTTCCTTCCATTTATTCGTCGCCCAATCCACAACTTCCGCATGCGGTATATCTCTATTTGGATGAGTCATGAAAAACTCTAGTATTAGGTTGTTTTGAGTCATCTATATATCCAGCTTATTGGTTTCTCGTAAAATCCTTTTTCTGGATAATTCGCAGTAGCTTTCGTCAATCTCTAAGCCAACGGCTATACGGTTGTTTTGTATCGCGGCGATCATAGTCGTTCCGCTACCAGAAAATGGATCGAACACAACGTCGCCTACGTAGCTAAAAAGTTTGATGGCGCGATAAGGAAGCTGCAATGGAAACGGCGCTGGATGTCCTATGCGCTTTTTACTTTCGCCGTTAAACGTCCATAGCCCGTTTGTCCATTCCATAAACTCTTTTTTATCTATATCGGATATGCGCGATCCGCGCGTTTTTTTCCACTCGTTCTTATACAATACGACTATCAACTCGACAGGCGCTATTACAAACGGCGACGACGCCGAAAGCCACGATCCCCATGCCGTGCGTCTTGATATATTGCCTTCGTTCCAAACAATAGTCGAATGATATTTCCAGCCGACCTCTTGCGCAATACTTGTTAAATCCGCGCCGACGCTCTTCTGTCCGCCCTTGTTTTTATCAAGCGGTATATTTAATAAAAAACGCGCCTGCGGAACGCTCCACAATAGACAGTTTTTTATCCACCGCTCGGAGAAATCCAAATATTCCTTATAACTTAACGCATCGTCGTTTGAACCGTATTGTATATCCACGTTATAAGGCGGCGAAGTTACGATCAGATCGGCAAACTCTTCGCAAAAAGTTTCTGTTACAAGCGCGTCGCCGCGATACAAAACGGTTTCTTTGAGCCTGAAATACTCGTTTGCGGCGTTTCCGTAAGAGATTGGTTGCCCCAGTGTTTTCGTTGCGTTGATACCACTCATATTTTCGCGCGCCGTCGCTTTCCATAAACTTGTAAATATGATTGGTATAATAGCATTTATGGCTTTACTGTTGCGCGGCAAAGCCGATAAAGCGTCTTTTTAGAGAGGGATAAAAGATGACCGAAGTTAACACTTTCATAACCTTAAACGAAATACGCGATTTTTACAAAGAAAAATGCGAGGAAGCGGAACTAAAGTTTTCCGAAGACGATTTTGCGAGATTTATTCGAGTATGTGAAACTGATTTTTTTACGTGGCTACAAGAAAATTGGAACTATTTTCCCCAGAAAACAGAGCGGAGTTAGCGGCGATCGCGCTAGACGATTTAATTTTTATTTGCGGGGCTTTAAGTATTTATTCATCATGAAAAAATCGTAATTCGCCATTATGCTTATCAACGCGTTTCAAGTCGCTTTCGCAAAGGACGCGTTTTATCAATTTTAGTTGGTATAATAGCGTTTATGACTTTACTAGGACACAACGGGGCGGGCAAAAGCACGCTTATCGGTTATCTTTTGGGCTTTTACAACAGGTTGGATCAACATCCTTTTCTGCCGCATTTCGCGGAGCGAATCAAGCCTCTTGATCGCCGCGACGTCGGTTACGCGCCCGAAGCCGCGTGGCTGACGGGCAGAGCTTGCGCGGACGACTACCTTTCGCTGATGGCAAATCTGCGCGGCGCTAAAAGCTACGACGTTGGTCGTCTTTTTGCCCGCGTCGGTCTGCAAGCCGATCCGCAAAAGCCGATCAGAACCTATTCAAAAGGTATGAAGCAGCGCCTGCTTCTTGCGATCGCGCTGATTGGCGAACCGACTACGCTAGTTTTAGACGAGCCGACTAGCGGTCTTGATCCCTTCGGACGCGAGGAGATCGAATCGTTGCTTGTCGATCTTGCTAAAACGCACAAATTGATCGTATGCACTCACTCTTTGGAACTCGCGCACAAACTCGGCGACGAGGTGTGGATTTTATGCGAAGGCAAGATTGCCTGCCAAAGACGATTTGACGCGATCCAAGAGTTAGAAGAAACGTTTTTTGCCCTGCGCCCGTCGCGGGTGGATTAGGCTTGTTTTATTACGACGTAGCGTTAATAGGATTAAAACTTGCGCCGCTAACCTACAAAAGCGAAATCGCGATTGATTGCGGCGCGAAAGTCCTCGCGCCTCTTAAAGGCAAAAAAGCGGAGGCGATCGTATTAAATAAACGCGATCAGCCGCCTTTTGAATGCGAAGTTATTACCGATATTTTAGACGAAACGCTTTCGCCAGAATATCTTAAAACGGCGAAGTTTATCGCCTATTATTACATCTGCGAAATCGGCGAAGCGCTAGCGCTTTTTATTACCGCGAAAAAAAGCGAGATAAAACCGATTAAAATCGACGTTAATATCATGTTAAACGATCGGCAAAAAGAGGCGCTGGATTTTATCGATCGCCCAAAACCAACGCTACTTTTTGGCGACACCGGTTGCGGTAAAAGCGAAATCTATATGAAGCTATTCGAGCGCGTTTTGAACGATAACAAAACCGCGCTTTTTTTAATGCCCGAAATTAGCCTAACGCCGCAGATAGAAAAACGTCTAAAAGAGCGCTTCGGATCGCTTGCGACGCTCTGGCACTCTAAAATATCCGCAGCCAAAAAACGCAAAACCTTATTAGCGATCGCAAGCGGAGAAGTTAGGATTGTCGCGGGCGCTAGAAGCGCGCTCTTTTTACCTATGCCAAATCTCGGCGCAATCGTCGTCGATGAAGAACACGACGAAAGTTATAAATCGGCGCAAACGCCCAGACATAACGCCCGCGACGTAGCCGTCGTTTTAGCAAAAGAGTTAAATATTCCCGTAACGCTTGGAAGCGCCACGCCTTGCGCAGTTAGTTTTAATCGTTTTGAAACCTTTCGTTTGAAGGGGCAATTTTTTAAGGAAGGCGGGCGAAACTTTCGCTTTATTCCTAACTCGATCGACGCGCCTACAGACGAAACGCTTTTAGCGCTTAAAGAAACAATCGAGCGCAAAAAACAGGCGATCGTTTTCCTGCCTACACGCGCTAATTTTAAGTATCTAGTATGCCAAACGTGCGGCGAAAGTATTAAATGCCCGTTTTGCGACGTTGGAATGAGCGTGCATAGCGCTAAGCGCGCTTTAATTTGCCACTACTGTAACGCCGCTTTGCCGATTCCAAAGATATGTCCTAAATGCGGGAGCGCGGAATTATCCGCTAATAGACGCGGCGTTGCGGAGGTTGCGGGGCTATTAAAAGAGGCGTTGCCAAACGCGACGATCGCGCAGTTTGATCGCGACGCGATCAAAAGCGACGCGGCGTTAAGAAATACGCTTGAACTTTTCAACGATCGCAAAATAGATATTCTCGTCGGCACGCAGATGCTTTCTAAAGGACATAACTATCACGACGTTGAAACCTCGATCGCGCTTGGATTAGATCGACTTTTGGCGCAATGCGATTACCGCGCTTACGAACGCGCCGTTAGTCTGCTTACGCAACTTGCGGGCAGAGCTGGACGCAAGACAAAAGCGCTGGTTTTAGCGCAGACGGCGAACTACGATCGATTCGCGCCGTATATTAACGATTACGAACGTTTTTTGAAAGAGGAGATCGCAAAGCGCGATCCGCTCTATCCGCCGCATATTCGACTTTTGCGGATTTTGGTTAGCGCTATAAACGAGGATAGCGCGATAAAAAGACTTGAAGAGATCGTGGAAAAACTTATGCCGATCGAAGGCGTAGAAATCATCGGTTACGGCGTATGTCCGATCGCTAGAATTAAAACCAAATACCGCTTTCATATTTTACTAAGAAGTAAATCCGCAAAAGCGTTGATATTCGCGGGCAGAATCTCTCGCGGAAAATGGACGGATATAGAGATGGACCCGCTTAGTATCTCTTAGGAAACTCTCGTTATTCCAGCGAAACGTTAATTGCATTGTTTTGTTCGTCTTAATAAAATACGCATAAGCGTCGTTAAACGACGCTAAAAGCGAATAAACCGCGATTTATCTTACGCAAACGCTTTTGCGGCGTTGTTAGCGGCAAAAACCGCAATTTTTGTCTTTTACGTCAAAGACAAAACCTATTTGCAAGGTTTTTCGAGAGAAGGCGGCGCTCGTCCGTTTTGTCCGACCGCAACCTTGTAACGCGATCGGGCGCGAGCCGTCCTTTATCCGTCGTATTCAATTACATTCGCTTGGCTTAAGCCTTCGCAGGTTAAACTTACGCGTCTTTAACAAACTTTAAATAAAGGATAGAGCTATGAAACCGAGCTATAACCCGTCAAAGCGAAAGCGCGTCAATACGCACGGCTTTCGCATTCGTATGGCGACGAAAAGCGGCAGGAAGCTGATCAACCGCCGAAGAGCTAAAGGTCGCAAGCGGCTTGGCGCGTCGTAAGCCAATAATTGCAAAATGATTTTTGCGAGTATGAAGAATTCGCAGGCTTTTAACGCTCTTTTTAAGCAAGGCAAAAGTTTTCACACCGACGCTTTTGTCTGCTTTTTTCAAAGCGAGGAAGCAAACGAGGTAGGTTTTATCGCCTCTAAAAAGGTTGGCAACGCGGTTAGGCGAAACTTTGCGCGAAGACGCTTGCGCGAGCTTTTTAGAGCCGAACAAAATAATCTGATGGGCGGTCGTTACGCCATTGTCGCCAAAAAACCGATCGTTACAAAAGAATTTAGCTTGCTAAAAGAGCAATTTAGCCGCGCTATAAAACAGGTTTTTAAGGAAAAACGTCCAAAGGTTTAATTCTTGATAGAAAAACTCAGTCCCACAACGAGATGGATCATATTTGTCGCGGTTTTATTCGCGTTTATTACGCTTTATCAGCGTTATTTTGTCGAACCGCAGGCGGCGGCTAGGCAGGAAGCCAATAAGATCGCGCAACGGCAAAACGCGAGCGCTCCGATCGAAGCAAACGCCGCGCCGAGCGTCGCCTCTAATAACGCCGCGCCAAACGCGGCGGGCATAGTGCTATCGGGCAAAGAGGCTATATTTACGGTCAAAACCGCGATAAGCGAGCTAACGATCGACAATCTTGGCAGAATATCGCAAGCGACGCTAACGGGGGTCGTTTTTAAGGGCGAGGAGGGCAAATCCACGCCGCTTCTCGATCCCAAAAATCCGCGTCCGTTGGAGATTCGTTTCTCTGATCGCGCAATTCACGCGGAGGCGTTTAAAACCGCGTATGAAAGCGACTATAAAGGCGATCTTATCGACGCGAGCGAAAGCCCCGCCGAATTGATTCTGACGCAAACTTTAAGCGATATAACGATCGTAAAAACGCTTACTTTTTACCCCGACGGACATTACGATCTAAAGGTTAAAACAAGCCGCCAAACCGACTTTTTTATAACGACCGGCTTTAGACCAGTCGCCGCGAGCGATCCAATGACGGTTCAGGGCGCGCTTGTTCACACGCAAAATGGAACGATCGAAACGATCGAGGACGGCGAAGCGATCGATAAGATCTTTAGCCAAGCGAAAATGGTTAGCGCGTTCGATCGCTACTACGCAAGCCTGTTTTTTAACTACGAATCGCCGTTAAACGTTGTTATTAGCAAAGAAAACGGGGACGATCCGCTGGCGTTTGCGCGCTCGAACGGCAATCTGGCTCTAAGCGGCTATATAGGGCCAAAATATGTCGAACGGCTTCGCGCGATCAATCCCGAATTAACTAACGCGGTGGAATACGGCTTTTTCACCTTTCTTTCAAAGCCCCTTTTTGTCGTTTTAGAGTGGATATATTCGTTTATTCCAAATTGGGGTTGGGCGATCGTCCTATTTACTATTCTTGTCAAGATTGTTTTATTTCCGCTAAGCCATAAGGGTATGGTTAGTATGGCGAAATTAAAAGAGCTAGCGCCAAAAATGAAAGAGCTTCAGGCGCGTTATAAAGACGACAAGGCAAAATTGCAAACGCATATGATGGAGCTATACAAAAAGCACGGCGCAAATCCGCTTGGCGGTTGTTTGCCGCTTTTACTTCAGATTCCAATCTTTTTTGCAATCTACCGCATATTGCTTAACGCAATCGAGCTAAAGGGCGCGAACTGGTTTTATATTGGCGATCTTTCTCTAAAAGATCCGTTCTTTATTTTGCCGATCTTGATGGGCGCGGCGATGTGGTTTCAGCAGAAAATTACGCCTAGTAATTTTACCGATCCTATACAGGAAAAACTTTTTAAGTGGCTTCCGGTGGTCTTTACGGTATTTTTCCTCTTTTTTCCTGCCGGATTAGTTTTATATTGGTTGGTTAATAACATTATCTCCATTGGACAACAATGGTTTGTAAATAAAAGCATAAAACTTGCAAAAGAAAGAAAAGTAGAAGGCAATGAAAAAAATTGAAGCTCCAACATTAGAAGAAGCGTATAGACTAGCGGCGTTAGAGTTTGGCTGTTCCGTTACCGAACTTGACGTAGAGGTGGCGCAACAGCCGACCTCGGGTTTTCTTGGAATATTTAAGAAAACGGCGATCGTATTCGTTACGAGAAAAGAGCCGACCTCTTACGCGCCTCCTCGCGCGACGCAAAGAAACGAAAACGCCTATAAGACAGAACAGTTCGCTACAGACAAAACGCCTTTAGAAAAAATCGATCTCGACGAAACAGAGCTTGGGGAAACTTTTACGCCGACTCTGATCGCGCCTAAAGCCAGAAGCGAAAGGCGAGAAGTTAAAACCGTCGAACGCGATCGCCATGAAAGACCGTCTTTGAAACCTAGCGTAGCCGATCGTCTGATCGACGGCGCTTTTGCGGACGAAGCCGCGCCGATTCTAGCTCCAGAAAAAACGCAAAAAGCGGATCTATTTATCCGCGCCGAACGAACGGGATTTACCCTATCCGATCGAGTCGAAAAAGTTAGCCGCGCGGAAAAAAGCGCGAATTGGGTTGAAAAAAGCGAAAAAATAGAGAAAAAAGAGCGACCAAAAACGCCTCCTATAAGACCGCTTATCGATCGGGGCGAAAGTTTTGGATCGCTCGATCTTTCTATAGAAAAAATCCGCCAAAAAACTCAAGATTATAAAGTTATCTGCGAGCAGATCGAAACGACTTTGCGTAATCTATTCGCGCAAACCTCCTACAAAATCGATACGATTACGGCGACTATGTACGACGATAAAACCGTCCGCGTATTTTTTGACGGAGAAGACGCGGCGCTCATGATCGGCAAAGACGGTTATCGCTACAAAGCGTTAAGCTATATTCTATTTAACTGGATCAATCCGACTTTTGGTTATTTGCTTAGACTTGAAATCGCGGAGTTTTTACAAAATCAAGAGGATATGATCGCGCGTTATTTAGAGCCTTTGATAACGCAGATCGAAGAAAGCGGCAAAGGACAAACGCGGGTATTAGACGGCGTTTTAGTTCAGATCGCGCTTAAAGAGTTAAGATTGCGCTTTCCCGAAAAATACGTTGGGATAAAAACCGCGCAAGACGGCGAGGGAAAATATGTCGTCGTCAATGACTTTATCAGAAGATTTTAGCGCCAAAAACGTTACAATCATAGCGCCCGCGACGCCTCTTGGACGCGGAGCTATAGCGATTGCGCGTTTAAGCGGACCAAAAGCGCTGGAAATCGCGCTTTTGGTCGTCAAAAAAGATAGTTTAACTCCGCGCTACGCCCATCTATTATATTTATACGATTGCAAAGATCAACCCTTTGATCGCGCTATTGTTATCTACTTCAAAGCGCCCAAAAGTTACACGGGCGAAGAGGTTGTAGAGTTTCAGACGCACGGCGGTTTAGCGGCGTTAAGCGTTTTAATAGAAACGCTTAAAAGTTACGGCGCAGTTTTGGCTAGAGCGGGCGAGTTTAGTTTAAGAGCGGTTAAAAACGGCAAAATGACAATCGAGGAGGCGGAAGCCGCCGCCGCGTACGCTTCGGCGATCGGAGCAAAAGCGGCAAATCTTTTGGCAAAACATTTAAGAGGCGATCTCGGACGATTCGTCGATGATATTAGAACGCGGCTTTTGCGTCTAATAGCCTATTCTGAAACCTCGATCGATTACGCCGACGAGGAGCTTGGCGATACGCAAAAACATATGTTAGATCAACTTGACGAGCTAGAGCGAATTTTGCAATCGACTATCGAATCTAGCAGGCGACGACGCGGGCTTTTGCGCGGTTTTGAGATCGCTATTATCGGCAAGCCAAACGTTGGTAAAAGCTCCTTATTAAACGCGCTTTTAGGCGAAGCGCGATCGATTGTGAGCGATCAGGCGGGAACGACGCGCGATCTGGTTAGCGAAGAGCTAAGAATCGGCGAACATATCGTTAAAATCTTAGATACGGCAGGTTTGCGCCATAGCGAAAATCAAATCGAGGCGATCGGCGTTGAATACGCAAAAAAAGCCGCAAAAAAAGCCGATCTGATCATTGCGCTTTTCGACGGATCGAGTGCGTTTGAAAACAGCGATCGAGAGGTTTTAGAGCTAACGCGCGATCGTCTGGCGCTTTTAGCGATCAATAAAAGCGATTTGTCGCAAAAGATCGATCTATCTTTTTTTGAAAATCGCGGCGCTCTAGCTATTAGCGCTAAAAGTACGATCACGCCTTTAATAGAGGCTTTGGAAACCACGCTAAATAAACAGATCGGAAGCGAAGAAACTATGCTTGTGTCCGAAAGGCAGATCGAGTTGGTAGAGCGCGCCGCAGAGCGCTTAAATCTCGCTAAATCGCGCCTGATTGACGGCGAATTAGAGTTATTTAGTTATTTAGCTAACGAAGCGATCGTTTCGATCGGATCTATTACCAGCCCAAGCGAATACGGCGAACTCCTCGATATAATGTTTAGCGAGTTTTGTTTGGGAAAATGACGGACAAAACGATTAAAGATTTAACGCGCTATCTGCATATAGAGATATATTAAAAAAATTATAATCGGCTGATGAACAATATAGATAAGTAGGCTATGCCCGCCGACAAAGGTTAAAAAGCCGATCGGACGTTTGAATAACGAACGCGGAAGAAAGGCGCGATACGCGCCCATAAACGCGCCCGTTAAAAAAACGAACAGATAGGGAAAGAGCGGAAAGTAATCGATCGATTTGAAACCTTACGTTTTCATTCCCAATATAAAGAACGCGTCGGTTTCGTATAAAACGGCGGGTAAAGCTAAGCTAAAATCGCCAAAACCAAAATAGCCTTTTGTCGTATTCCACACAATCAAGGCGAGCGCCAAACAGACTCCGGCGCCAAACGCGGGCTGGATTTTTTCGATTAGCCTAGAAAATAGCGCGGCGATAAACATAGATGGCGCCATGCAATGCAAAATGCCAAAGATCACAAAGTTTTTCGCGTTGAATAGATATGTTGCAAACGTGATCAAAAAAGCGCATAACGCTATCTTAAAAGCGCGTTTATAAGGACGTTTAGAAAACCGCGAGCAAAAACCGGCGATAAATAAAAAACTGCAACAGATATACTCCTGCCAAACGCCTACGCTAAAGCTCGAAAACCACGACCAATCCGCGCCGTAAATCTTTACCGCGCAGTAACAGAAGTGATAGGCGATCATATTTAGAATGGCGACGGCGCGCAACTCGTCTATAATTGCGCTGCGAGAATGAAGCGGCGGCGAACCTTTGAACCAATTAACCGCGATTGATATTTTACTAAACAGCGGTTGGATAGCGATTGTCATAAAACCTCAAATCTTAATTGCGTAGAGAGAATTATAAAATAAACGACATTTAGAAGGTTCGGTTTAATATATTTGCGTATTGAATATCCGTAAGCGCTCGCGGAAAAGTTATTCGCGATTTACGAAAGCCTTTACGCTTTTATAAAAAAGATAAACCGTCGCAACGGCGCGACAACGTTATCAGGCAAGGTTAGCGTATCATGCGCGTAGGCTTTGATAGCCAAACGGCATTTTTGCAAGTCCGCGATATAATACTTTTGCGATTATATTTGAACTTTAAGGAGGGCATAAGTTGTGAAAAGATTCTTTTTAGTTGCGTCGTTGGTTTTGCAAACCTCATTTTCCGAAGATAGTTTTCAAAATCCGTTGGCCGTCGGAGACGTTTCCAGAGAAAACGCCAAACCATTGCCCGCAATATACGTAAACGATATGTTCAAACGAACGGAAAAAGCGTGCGAAGCTAAGAACGTCGAAGCAACGCTAGATCAAATATCGAACGAGCAACGAAATTTTATACTTCAAAATAAGTCTGCTACGAAGCCGCTTTTTGAACATATTTCCTATATATGCAAAGATATGGCGACAATAAAAAATAATATTTTATCCGTCTCGCCCAATCCTTCCTATGCGACTTTCACAAAAAGAGGATCCGCTCGATTATGCTTTTACGTTCAAGACAAGAACGATCGTCAATGCAAAGGCGAGTTAAGAGTCGCGTTTGAAAACGGAAAACTCAAAATAAACGAACATTGACGACAATCTCCGACCCCAAGTAAGTCGGCAAAATACGTCGTATTGCGCTAAAAGCGTTTGCGAAACTAGAGAGTCGATTTTAACGCGCTATATAATTAGTCGCCAATTATTTGCTTTTCCACATTTCGATTAGATCGGGTTTTGCTTTTTCGAAGGCTTGCGCCTGCTTTTCAAAGTATGCGTTCACGTCGATCGCCTCGTCGCTTAAAGCGTCGATCAGCGAAGCTACGCGGGCGTTGTAGATTGGAATTAAAGAGCTTAAGAGCTTATTTCTCTGCCTCTCTTGCCTATTATACTGCCAAGCGTATCTATAAACGATTTTTACCCATATATCGATCGGCAGATCGAAAGGTTCGTTTTCACGTTTTATAGCGAGTTTTTCTAAAGCGACGTAAGATTCTTCGTCTAAAAACTCGCGCCATAAAGCGCCAAAAATTGCGAAGCCGTTTTGAAAGTAGTCGATCAGCGCCGATTTATCGACTAAAAACGGCGAAGGCTCAATTCCTACATATTCGCCGAGCAGTTCTATATCGCGGGTTTTATTTATGTTGGTCCAGAACTCCTGATCGGTCGCCATCAACGAAAAGATTGTCCCTACGACCTGATAAAACATAACGCTTAGATCGTTTGGATCTTTTTGCGGACGAATCTTAACGCCAAGACGCGCTTGCACGACGCGAAAATTATACGCGAGCGCTCGCGTCGTTATCCATATATCGACGCCGTATTTTGCTATGTCGCTCTCCCACTCGTCGAGCGACAATAAAAACCGCGCGAAATTAGCGCCCAATCCCCAATCGCCCCCGATCGGTTGTCGTATATTCGCTCCATAAACGGAGCGAATTAAATTATAAGCGATCGTTCCCGTGATCATAGCGTCGAACTTATAACGTTTATACGCGGGCGCGATAAAGTCGTATTTGCCGCTTAAAATCGGATCTAAAACGTTGCGAGTCCATTCGGGAGTCGTCGATTTATGATCGCTTTCAAATATGGCGATCGCTTTCGCGTTTAGCGCCGAAGCCGCTTCTAAAATCTGTCGAAACGCCGTGCCTTTGCCCGCCGCGCCGCGATAGATCGAAACGATTTTCGGAATTGCGCCGACTTTGACGGCGCTTGCGATCTCCCGCGTGTCGTCCGTGCTGCCGCCGTCGCTTATTATGATCGCCGACTTTTTATCGGGATAGTATTTTGCCAATCCAAAAGCGATCGCGTCGATCGCAAAAGCGATCGTATTTTCGCAATGAAAACTAGGAACGCCTATAAGAATATCAACCTCGCCGATCGCTTTTAATTCTTTAAGCGTTTCCTCCCTGATCGCGCTTTTCATAATCTATGCGCTTTTATGTATTGCACAATCTTATAAGCGTGATTCAAACTAGCCGCGATCGATCCTCCAATTCTCGCCGCCACGTCGCCCGCTACGAAAAGCCCCGAAACGTTCGTTTGATAATTTTCGTCGTAGATCGCTTTTCCTTCGCTATCCAACTTGATATTGCAACGCTTTAGAAAATCAAGCGGCGCCGAACCGCCAAGAGCGTAAACGATCCGATCGAAAACCTCTTTTTCGCCGTCTGCGAAATTAACCATTACGCGAGCGCCTTCGTCGTTTAGGCTTAAAATATCGACGCCGAGTTTCATACGGATTTTGCCTATCGCCGCGTGGTGTTCTATGATCGATTGATTGATCGGATTAACCCTTGTAAATCTATCTTTGCGATAGGTCAGCGTAACGTTGTTGCAATCGCTTAGATAATGCGCGAACTCAGCCGCGCTGTCGCCGCCGCCGACGACTAAAATTCGCTCGTTGCAACCGATCGCGTCAAGATTGAATTGTATGCGATCTTTTAATGTCGTGGGAATCGCGTAATCGGGTTTATTTGGTTTGCCCATAGCGCCGATCGCGACGATCGCGTTTTTGGCTTTTATAATCTCGCCGCCCGCGATAATCTCAAAAGGTTCTTTCGGCTCGATCGCCGCGATCTCCGTATTAAAACGCGTTTCGATTGTATGATTAGATAATAGCGCGTCGAAAAGCTCCAGCGTGCTTTCTTTCGTACCGTCCATAAAATGCACGTTGCCTTCTAAAATCACCTTCTGCCCGCGCCAATCTTTATCGACGCGCTTATGATCTTTGTAAAAGCTCCTGATCGTCGCCGAATGGTTCGGCCCTTTTTCAAAAAGAGCCACTTTTTCCAAGCCCAACGCGCTCGCCTCGACGGCGCTCGCGATCCCCGCCGGCCCTCCGCCAATCACCGCTAAATCATAAATCGTTTCGCCCATTAACCCGCCTACCTTTTCCAATTATTTAAGAAGTAATTTTCGATTCCGTTTGCGATCCCTTCGGCGATCGCCTTTTGGTAACTAGCGTTTTCTAGCCGCTTACTCTCCTCTTTATGGGTAATATAGCCTATCTCGACTAGCGCGGCGGGCATTTGCGCCCCCGTTAGCACCCAAAAAGGCCCCTCTCGCACTCCCCCGTCGCGGGCTTTGCTATAAACCCCTCGCGCCGAAACGAGAAGCGATCGCTGAATGTCGATCGCGAGCTTATTGGATCTGACGACCATTTCGCGGTTTAGGAAGTTCAAAAAGGTTTCTTTAGCGTTTTTCTCCATCGTATCGACGACGACGGAGTTTTCCAAAGCCGCCACCTCTTTTGCGCGCTGGTTTGTCGCGGGCGATAAGAAATAGGTTTCTATACCCTCTAATTTGCTCGGCGACGCAACCGCGTTGGCGTGGATCGACACGAAAATATCCGCCCCCAGCTTGTTCGCCATACCCGTGCGATCGTGAAGGCTCACAAACTTATCCGTTTGGCGCGTCATCTTTACGTCGATGCCGCGCGCGCGCAACGCCTGCGCCGTCAGAAGCGTCATATTAAGCGCGACGTCCTTTTCCTTTTTTTTGCCTATGCCGATCGCGCCCGCGTCCTTGCCGCCGTGTCCCGCGTCGAGAACGACGATCGGAGCGCGATCGCCAAAAATGTTGGCGTTTTTACCCGCGATCGCGATCGTCATCGTTTTATCTTCGGTTTTGATCGTTATATCAAAACTGATCTGGCTTGAAAGGACGATTCGCGCCGTGCCGGAGTTAAACTGAGCGATACGGACGGCGACTTTAGAGCTTTTTTTATCTTCGAAAGGTTTATTTGAAAACGTCGCTTTTACGTCGATCACGCGGCGAAACGGCTCGCTTGCCGTCGCCTTTATGATGAAATCGTTATACGAGCTTTCGCCGATCGCGCTTTCAAACTTGACGACTAGCTTCGCGCCGTCATACTGATAAGAAACGATCGACTGCGCGTTAAGCGCGGCGGCGAAAAACGCGAACGCGATAAAAAGAGCGTTAGCAATTTTCCCCATAAACCAGCTTTTTGATCAGATCATTGACGCTTATTAAACGATCGATCCGGTAGCCGTTGCTTCCCGTAAAAAATAGCCCCGTTTCTACATTGCCTTCCGCCGCGTCGCTAAGTCTGTCCGCGATACAGTAGCCGACCGCTTTCGCCTCGATTCCTCTACGACAAGGAACAACGCAGTTGCTTACGCAACGAATAGGCGGTCCCAGACGCTTATCGACAAGCTCTATCAGTTTAGTGCGAACGCCTCTTGCGGGGTAGCCTACGGGCGATTGCAAAAGCTCTATATCGCTCTCCTTACAACCGATCAGCAGATCCTTAAAAGCCTGCGGCGCGTCGCATTCGTAAGTACCGATAAAGCGCGTACCCATTTGAACGCCGCTTGCGCCTAACTCCATAAATTTAACTATATCGTCGCGAGTCCATATTCCGCCCGCGGCGAATACGGGTATATTTTTATCGATTCTTTGCGCCTCTTGCACGACCGGTTTAACAAGATTTTCAAGTTGGTAGTTAGGATCTAAACACTGTTCGTATGTAAAGCCCTGATGTCCGCCGCTTAGAGGTCCTTCTAGCACCACCGCGTCGGGAACTCTTTTGTAGCGTTGCTCCCAGCGCTTGGCGATTAGTCTTAAGGCTTTCGGACTGGATATAATCGGAATTAAAGCTACGTTTGGAAAATCCTGCGCGTATTCGGGCATATTCATAGGTAGCCCCGCGCCCGTAATAATCGCGTCGGCCCCCGCCTCGCAACAATCTCTAAAAACTCTAGGATAATCGTTGATCGCAAAAAGTATATTCGCGCCTAGCGGTCGATCGCCGCATATTTTTCTGGCGTCTTTGAAAATCTGAAAAGTCGCTTCGCGGTTGTAAAACTGCTCGGTATCCGAAGGTCGTCCAAATTGTTGTTTGGAAACAAACGAACGGTTGTCGTAGTAGCCCGTGCCAATCGCGCTAATTACCCCTAACGCCCCCGCAAGGCTTACCGCTCCGGCTAACCGCGACCAACTAATCCCCACGCCCATACCGCCCTGAATAATAGGGTATTTAAGCGTATGGCGACCGATTTTGATCTCTTTAAATTCCAAGTTAGCCCACCTTTATTCTCGCAAACTTTCTTTTGCCCGCTTGAGCGACGTATTCGCCGATCCCAAGCTCGCTTTTGAAGTTTGTAACTAGTTCGCCGTTAAGTTTAACGGATCTAGATTGTATCATACGACTCAGTTCGCTCGTAGATTCTACCAATTTCGCCTCCATAAACGCCTTGCCGATCCACACGGGAGCGTCAAAGCAAAAAAGCTCCGTTTGACTTGGGATCTCGCCGCGTTTATGAACGCGATCAAACTCGTTTTTAGCGTTTTGCGCCGCTTCTTCGCCGTGATAACGCGCCGTCAGCTCCAGCGCCAAAGCCTCTTTGATCGCCTTTGGGTGTTCGCCGCTCGTTTTAAGCCCTTCGATCTCCTCTAGCGTTTTGAAACTTAGAAGCTCGTACCACCGCCACATCTGTTCGTCGTCGATACTAAGTATTTTAGCGTATTGCGTATCGGCGTTTTCGCTAACGCCCACGTAATTATTTAAGCTTTTGCTCATCTTTTGCGTTCCGTCAAGCCCGACAAGAAGCGGCATAGTCATCACGACTTGTTCCTCTAAACCGTAGGTTTTTTGCAGTTGCCGTCCCATTAAAAGATTAAACTTCTGATCGTTGCCGCCAAGCTCCATATCGCTTTTTAATTTAACGCTGTCGTAACCTTGCAAAAGCGGGTATAAAAACTCGCTAATCGCGATCGGCGTTCTCGATCTATATCTCTTTTCAAAATCGTCGCGCTCCAACATACGCGCCACGCTCGTTTCTCTTGCGAGCGCTATTAAATCCGCCGCGCTCATAGCGCTCAACCATTCGCTATTAAAAACCGTTTGCGTTTTTTGCGGATCTAGGAGCTTAAAAACCTGCTCTTTATAAGTTTGCGCGTTTAGCAAAACCTCTTCGCGGCTTAAAACTTTGCGCATTTGATTTTTGCCCGTAGGATCGCCGATCGTCGCGGTAAAATCGCCGATCAAAAACTGAACGATCGCGCCGTATTGCTGCAATCTAGCCAATTTGCTAAAAAGAACCGTGTGTCCAAGATGCAGATCGGGCGCGGTGGGATCAAAACCGGCTTTGACATACCAGTTTCTGCCGCTTTCAAACCATTTTTTCAAACAGGAGATCAGCCTTTCTTCGCCTATTAACTCTGAAGAGCCGCGTTTAATTTCCAGTAAAGCGTTTTTTATCATCTTTAAGCGCCTTGCGTTTTATAGGCGTCGTTCGCCGTTTCAAAAGATACCACCATAAACTTTTTTTCGATCGCTCCTTTAAGTTTGCTAAATGTCGCCATAGGAAATTCGGCGCTTACGCTGCACCAAGTTAAAGAGCTTTCCGCGCCGTCGCCTAAAGATAGCGTCGTGATATTTACGTCGCGTTTAGACAGATACTCTAAAAACGCTAAAAGCTCGCCTTTTTTGTTTTGAAGATTAACGATCAGCTTAAACAATTCCGCCTTTCCTCCCGTCCAATTTGCCTTGACGGCGTTGCCGCCCTCTTTAAGCAGTTTATATGCGTAAGCGCACAGCTTATGATGGATCGAAGCGCGTCCTTTTTTATTGTAAAACATAAGGATCGAATCGCCAAATCGCGGCTGGCAGCAATGCTCAAAATCGATCGCGCTTACCGCCTTTGGAGAAACGATCTCGATATTTTCTATCCGATAGCGTTTCGGCGCGGCGATCGAAAGACCGAAAATCGATTTTTTGCGTTTGTCTTTATGGTAACGCACAACGATCTCTTCAAGCAATTTATTATCTTTTGGAACCTTGTATAGAGCTTCGTCGTATCCGCGCAGTTTAAGCCACGTTTCAAGAGCCAATATATCCTCGTCTAAACAAAAGCGAATGATCGACATAGCGCTAAGCCTGTCGATCTCGCGGCTTCGATGATTGCACGCGTGCCGTAAAATATTTTTCGCCCTAGAGGTTTTTAACGCTTCGATCCAACTGCAACGAGGCATAATCTCTTCGCCCGTGTCGATCTGAACGAGATCGCCCGTTTTTAACTCCGTTAATAGCGGCTGTTTAACGCGATTTATATGCGCTGTGATCGCCTTTAATCCTACGTCGCTATGAACGATAAAAGCAAAATCCAACGCGGTTGCGCCTCTAGGCAGAGTAAAGGTGTCGCCTCGCGGAGAATACGCGATAATTTCGTCGCTAAAAAGATCGTTTTTAGCAAGCTCGTAAAAATCGAGGGGATTTTCGCCGCTATACTGCATAGATTCAAGCCAGCCTAGCTTTGGCGAAAGCGCGCCCGCCTTGTATTTCCAATGCGCGGCAATCCCGTATTCGGCGGTCTTGTGCATATCGTAAGTGCGGATTTGAACCTCGTAAATACCGCTTGCGTGAAAAAGCGTGGTATGTAGCGTTTGATAACCGTTTTCTTTGGGTAAGGCAATATACTCTTTGAAACGAGCGATCAAGGGACGATAGCGCGTATGTAATAAACCCAAAACCTTGTAACATTCTTCGGGCGTTCTTACCAAAATCCTAGCCGCCATCAAATCCAAAACTTCATCGATCTTTATGCCTTTTCTTTGCATTTTTGTATAGATTGAATAGTAGTGTTTTAACCGCGAAGCGATCTCAAATCCGTCCTCTACGAAACCGTTTTGAAGTAAGAGATTATGAACTTCGGCGATAAAGGCGTTTAAGCCGAGTCTGAGCGAATGTCCCCGCGCTATAATAAACGCGTTGATCTCTTTGTGTTCTTTTGGAAAGATATAATAAAAACTTTTATCTTCCAATAGAGTTTTGATAAGCCCTATTCCCAAGCGGTGCGCGATTGGCGCATAAACGACTAGCGTTTCTTCGGCTATGCGTCGTCTTTTGTCTTCTGGCAATGCGTCTAGCGTTAGCATATTATGCGTTCGATCGCAGAGTTTTATCACCAAAACGCGAACGTCTTTGATCGAAGCGATCAGCATTTTTCTAAAGGTTAGCGCCGATTCGATCAGTTTTTCGTCCGTGCGATCGGAGGGGATCAGATTTTCCTCGCGGATTTTATCGATTTTGGTTAATCCGTCTACAAGATTAGCCGCGTCGTCGCCAAAATCGGCTTTGATCGACGCAAAATCGTAATAGGTATCCTCGATCGCGTCGTGCAAAACCCCCGCGATCGCCATCGCTTCGTCGCCGCCAAAAAACGCGGTCGTGGCGGAAACAAGAAGCGGATGAACGACATACGGCTCGCCGCTTTTTCGCAGTTGTCCTTCGTGCGCTTTAGCCGCTTTTTCGCACGCCAACCTAATCGACGGAGTGTCGATCAGGCTAAATAAAAACTCTCTTGCCTCGTTCGGATCGCGAATCGTCGCGATTCTTGAGGGCAAATCCTCGTTCATTAGGCTTTAATTTCAATCAGACCCGCCGCAATTTCGCGTAACGCAATATCGACAGGCTTTTCAAACTTGGCGACCTCTACTAGCGGTTTCGCCCCGCCTTGCAACTGCGCGACTCTTTTAGCGACGCCGACAGATAATAAATAGCGATTGTCGTCCGATTGTTTTAACGCTTCCGAAACCGTTTTTTCTAAACGCATAATTTTCTCCTAATTCGTTGTTATTTAATAATGCTGCAAGCCGAAAAATCCCCCTGCGCCACGCGCAAAAGGCTGCCTTTGTTCATCATATTGCAAACGGCGATCGGCAACGAATTGTCCTTAGCCAAAGCGATCGCGGTATCGTCCATCACCCTGATCTCTTCGCCCATCGCCTCGTCGTAACTAAGAGTAGCCAATTTTTTCGCGTCCGCGTATTTCTTTGGATCGCGGGCAAAAACGCCGTCCACTTTCGTAGCCTTGATCAAAAGTTCCGCGCCGATCTCGACCGCGCGCAAAGTCGCCGCCGTATCGGTGGTAAAAAACGGGTTGCCCGTTCCCGCGGCAAAGATCACGAGCCGCCCTTTTTCAAGGTGGCGACAGGCTCTGCGAACGATATACGGTTCGCAAATCTGTTCCATTTTGATCGCGCTTAACGCTCTAGCGTTCAGCCCTAGCGCCTCTAGCGCCTCTTGCAAAGCTACGGCGTTTATGCAGGTTGCGAGCATACCCATATAATCGCCGCTGCTACGTTTGATCAGCCCGTCCGCCGCGGCGCTTACGCCTCGTATAAAGTTGCCGCCGCCAATCACGATTCCGACCTCTATATCGGCGTCGCGGAGGTCTTTAAGCTCTTGCGCGATAAATTTCAAAACGCCCGTATCGATTCCAAAGCCATTTCCGGCGGCGAGAGCTTCGCCAGAAAACTTTACCAAAACCCGTTTTGCCATTGCCGACCTTTTGCCGTGATGTAGCCGTTTTTACGAGCGCGGATTATAGCCAAAACTACCTATTTGCTCGTTTTAGCAACGAAATTAGGCGAAAGCGCTTTATAGGATTCTTGCGCCGTTTTTTTCTAAAACAATAATATCTTCTATACGAACGCCAAAAAAGCCTTCGATATAAACGCCCGGTTCGATCGTAAAGATCATACCCTCTTCCAAAATCATATCGTTTCGTTTGTTGATAAACGGCTCTTCGTGAATATCCAGCCCTACGCCGTGTCCCAAAGAGTGGTTAAACTCCTTTGCGTAGCCCGCTTCGCCTATAATTTTTCGCGTGATCGCGTCAAGCTCTTTTGCCCTGATTCCCGCCTTTGCCGCCTCGATCGCCGCGTCGCGCGCCTTCAAAACTAAATCGTAGATTTTTTGTTTAAGCTCGTCGTTAAAACGCTGCGCCGTTTCAAAATTAACGCCGCTTTCGCCGAAAACCGCCGTTCGCGTCCGATCGGAACAGTAGCGGCTATATTTTATCCCCGCGTCGAAAAGAAGCGCCGATCCGACTTTTAAGCGATCGTCGCTTGCAAACGCGTGAGGTTTAGCGGCGTTTTGATCGATTGCAAAGATTGGTTCGAAGCTCAGATCGCGCCTGCCGCTATCAGTCAAAAAACGTTTGGCTTCAAAACTAAGTTCGCGTTCGCTCTTGCTTTCGCCGTTTTGACTCAAAAAACTCGCAAACGCTTTGAACGCTTCCGCGTTTTCTTTAACGGCTATTTCGATCAGCGCTATTTCGCCTTTGTTTTTAACGGCGCGGCGCTTTTGATGGAAGTTTTGGCGCTCGAAAAAGGCAAAATCGGCGAGTTTTGTTCTTAACGCGCCGTACTCTTTGGCGTTCCATTCGGCGGGATCGATTACGCAACGGCTTTCGCCGCTTTTGCGAAGCAGTTTTCTTGCGTCGGCGATCAGATTTTCGCTTTCGACGACGCAAACGCCGTTTTTAACGCGACTTTTTGCCTCTAGCGCATAGCGCCCGTCGGTAATAAAAAAGCGATCGCGATCGCCTGTCAAAACGATCGCGTTATCGCAACTAAAACCCGTTTCGTAAAACTGCGCGCTTTCGCTTTTGACAAGCGCCGGATTCATCGCTATTTAACGGCTACGAAGTTTTGCAACGCCTCGATACGTTTATCAAGCGGCGGGTGGCTCATAAAGAACCTCGCAAG
>JAISOU010000018.1 GCA_031275395.1 Helicobacteraceae bacterium
ATACTAACGTATCGCCTCATATCGCTTTGAATACGATCAATGTATGACTCTGATATACGATTAACGTATGGCTTTGATAAAAGCGTCAACGAAATGATTGGGTTGGACAATTGCCCGCGCTACGCTAAAGCGCGAGAATGACTGTAAAGGACGAAGGCTTAAGGCGCGATCAAAGGTTTCTTAAACGCGTTGGGTTTCTGGTTTGGATTCCCGCCTAGCGCCGTTCCGCTCCGTTGCGGGGTTGCCGCTTCCTGCAGAAGCTTTTAGCGCGAGGGAATAACCGCGTTTGTTGGTTTTGCCGCGTTAAAAACGGCGGAAAACTAGAGAGAGAAAGATAATCAATAATTTTTCTTAACTAAAGGAAGAAGGCGCTATGCTTTAACATCTTTAGAATAAAGGACAAAAGATGAAGCAATACCAAATCTACCGCTGTAGTCGGTGCGGGAACGAAGTCGAGATTCAAAAGGTAGGCGGCGGAGAGCTTATCTGCTGCGGCGTTGAAATGGAGGCGGTCAATCAGAACGTTACGCCGATCAATCTGTTGAAAGCCTTTGCGGGCGAGTCGCAAGCGCGAAATAAATACAACTTTTTCGCCGAAATAGCGCGAAAAGAGGGCTTTAATCAGATTGCGGATTTCTTTAACGAGTTCGCGTTCAACGAGCATAACCACGCGAAAATGGAGTTTGCGGCGTATAACAAACTGACGTGGGGCGACGATTGGCAAAAAACGGCGGAAAATCTGCTCTATGCGGCGGCGGGCGAGAAATACGAACATACGACGATGTATCCCGATTTTGCGAAAATCGCCAAAGAAGAGGGCTTTGACGAGATCGCGCGGCTTTTCACGGCGATCGGTAAGGTCGAGGTCGAACACGAAAAGAAGTATTTGGAGCTTGAAAAAAAGCTAAGAGAGCAGGGCTTTTTCGCGAGCGAAGAGGAAGAAATATGGGTTTGCGACATTTGCGGACACGTTCATCGCGGCAAAAAAGCGCCCGGCGCCTGCGCCGTTTGCAAAGCGCCGCAAGCGCATTTTAAGCAAATAGGATTATAAGTTTCCGCGCGACGCGCTTGCGCCGATAAAACCGCGCAAGCGCTCATAGTATAAAATCTCGTCGCGTAAAGGATTTGAATGTTCGGAATGGGACTTGGCGAGATTTTATTTATCGCGGTTATAGCGATCGTATTTTTGGGACCCGAAAAACTGCCCGACGCGATGATCAAAACCGCTAAGTTTTTTCGCGCCGTCAAAAAACATCTTACAGAGGCTAAAACCGCTTTAGATCAAGAAATTAACCTAAGCCAACTAAAATCCGACGCGCTGGAATATAAACAAAAATTAACGGACGATCTTACAAAAACCGATCTGCCGAAAACCGACGATCTAAAAAAAGCGATCGACTCGCCTAAAATTGAAGAAACCTCTCGCGAAGTGCGCGATCTTTTTAGCGATTTGGCTGGTAACGTTAAAAAAATCGACGACCAGATCAAAAATGCTTGAAGATCTAAAGCCTCATATTGCGGAGTTGCGAGATCGTCTGATTAAGATTATTGCCGCGCTTTTAGTCGCGTTTATGGTATGCTTTTATTTTTGGGAGCCGATTCAAAATTGGATCAGCGCTCCTTTGCGCGACGCGCTTAATGAAAACGGCGTCGTTATGGCGTATAAAATGGGCGAAAAGTTTTTTACCGCCGCAATGGTCAGTTTTTTTACCGCTTTATTAGTTAGTTTGCCGATCGTCTTTTATCAGATTTGGGCGTTTGTTTCGCCCGGACTTTACTCTAGCGAAAAACGTTTTGTGCTACCCTTTACGATCGGCGCGACGTTTATGTTTTTGATCGGATCGGCGTTTGCTTATTACCTTGTTTTTCCCTATGGTTTTACCTATCTTGTTAACTTTGGAGAAAACGACGTTGTTTCGCAGATTAGCATAGGCGAATATCTAGGGTTTTTTATAAAACTAATCTTTGGTTTTGGCTTGTCTTTTGAGCTTCCCGTAGTCTGTTTTTTCTTAGCCAAAATCGGCTTGATAGACGATAGCTCTCTTAAAGGTTTTTTTCGCTATGCGGTTGTGATTATTTTTATCCTTGCCGCGATCCTTACGCCGCCCGACGTTATATCGCAGTTTTTTATGGCGCTTCCGATGATATTCTTATACGGCGTTTCAATTCTGATCGTCAAACTCGTTAATCCAGCGCAAGAAGCGAAAAAAGAGGAAAAAAGCTGAGTTTTTTATTAAGCGATTACGACTATCTTTTACCGGAAGGTATGATCGCGCTAAAACCGACTTCGCCGCGATCGGATTCTAAACTTTTTGTCTATGATCGCAAAACCGATCGCGTATCTCATTCAAAAACGGGCGATTTATGCGATTTTCTACCAAGCGATTACGCGGTTATTTTTAATAATAGCAAGGTAATTAAAGCGCGGCTGTTCGGCAAAAAACAAAGCGGCGGCAAAATAGAAATACTAATAGCGAGAGAAACCGAAAACGGCGTTTTAGCGCTCATTAAAGGCAAGGCGCGAAAAGGAAATCGGCTAATTTTTGATTGCGATTTATCCGCCGAAGTTTTAAGCGTCGATCTTAACGGCGATCGGCTGCTTGGTTTTTACGAAGCGGATAAAGCGATTGGCTTTTCGCGTTTGATCGAAATTGCCGATCTAATCGGCGTTACTCCTTTGCCTCCATATATTAAACGCGCCGCAAACGCGAAAGACGAAAAAAACTATCAGAGTTGTTTTGCGAAAGTTTCTGGTAGCGTAGCCGCCCCAACCGCGTCTTTGCACTTTGATTCGCCGCTTTTGGAGCGCGTTCGATCGCGCTATAAATGGGCGGAAATTACGCTTCATATCGGGCTTGGCACTTTTAAGGCTGTTGAAACCGAAGATATACGCAATCATAAAATGCATAGCGAATACTATACAATCGGCGAAGAGGCAAAAAATATAATCGATTCAAAAACGCCGATCTTAGCCGTAGGAACAACCGCGGCAAGGACGGTTGAATACTACGCTAGAACGCGAAAAATAAGCGGCGAGTGCGATCTATTTTTATATCCGCAAAACCCGCCGCGCCGCATAAACGCGCTTATGACCAATTTTCATCTGCCGAAATCTACGCTTTTTATGCTTGTTTGCTCTATGATCGGCGCTCGTAAAACAAAGGAGTTATACAATATCGCGATCGCAAATAATTACCGCTTTTATAGCTACGGCGACGCAATGCTAATTATATAAATG
The DNA here is from genome assembly GCA_031275395.1 of Helicobacteraceae bacterium. Classification (GTDB taxonomy): domain Bacteria; phylum Campylobacterota; class Campylobacteria; order Campylobacterales; family SZUA-545; genus JAIRNH01. Next base: position 3,239 of record JAISOU010000018.1, read on the forward strand.
TTGCGCGATAAAATCGCCGACAATTTCTTGCGCGTTGGTTAGCCCGCTAATAACGCAAACGTTTATTCCGGCTTCCTTAAAGGCGCGGGAGGCGTTTTTGCATACTTTCGCGGCGATCAGATCGGAACAGTCGCTTAAAATTGAGGTCATCGAGCGAAGCTCGTCGCGTTTGCTTTCATAACCGCACTCTTCTAACGGTTCGCTTTCGGGTTGACGCTCGTGTTCGCAACCCTCTTCGGCTTCCAAATTAACGCGCGGATTTGCGCGAAGTTCCGTCATTTTTACCGATCGAAAAGCTCCGTTTCCGCTTACGTCAAAAACGGCGAAAAAGGGCGCGTGCCCCGCGTTTGTAAATGATTTTAGACTTTCGTTATGTACTGGAACCGCTACTCTCATTTTTTCTCCTTTTACTGTTTATTTGAACGCGATCGTTTTCCAAAGACTTTTTTTGTCGTTTAGCGCTTTTTGCGCGATTTCGCATAGCTTGTCCAGTTCGTTTGAATCGCCGCCCCACATAGCGCGCCCGATCAGATAGCCTATCGCAAACTCCCGCCAATTTTCATAGCTTGCCGCCGCCGCGTCGTAACCGTTTTCGATCACGGCCCACGCGACTTTTTCGTCGATATAGCCAGATTCGTAAGCCATTCGCGCCGTTACGATCATTCGGCTTGCGTCCCACGCTAAAATCCCTTTGCTTAAAGTTTCCTTATCGATCGTAAAAATCGGACGTTCTTTTTTGCTATCCATACAGGCGATTAGATGATCGGCGTATTTGCATAATTCCGCCGCGTTTTCGCCAAACTCTTTTTCGATAGCTTTTTGCCGATCAAGGCGATCGCCGCGCTTTAAAACGTAGGGTAAAACCGCGCCGAAGGAAGATCTATGCCCGCTCTGACGCAACCAATTCAAAACCGCGACAGCGCTCTGTTTATCGACTACGCCCCAAACGTTAGCCAACGTCTTTTCGATCCGCTTGCGATCAGAGCCCGTAGCCAAACTATCGCCAATAAAACCGGCTTGCTCGCTATTGATCAAGCCCGCCAAAAGCGCCCGCCGTCGCGTTTGGCTAATCTGCGCGCCTTCCGCGCTTTTGGCGAAATCTCTTCTAGTAAGCGATTTGATTGCGGCTTTCGCGTTTGGATTGGCGACGACGTAGATCGCCGCGCCGATAAGAAGTAAAACGGCGACCCAAACGACGCTCATCTGCGGCTATCTCAGGCGATTAGCCGTCGTCAAAAATGCGGCGGCTTCAAGCTCTCTTAAATTATAGAGCGATTCTTCGGCTTGCCGACGCGACGCGTAAGGGCCTACGGCGACGCGGTTAAGATCGCCGCCGAAAGTTTTCGCCGCGTAGCCGCTTGCGATTAGACTATTTTCCAGCCTCGCGGCGCTTTGAGCGTCGGCAAAAGCTCCCATTTGCACCCAGAACTCGTCGGCTATCGGATCGGGGCGGATCGGCTTTTTGGCGATCGGCGCGGCACTTTGCGTATTTTGAACGTCGATTTCCTCCGGAAAGATAGGTTCGATCGACGGTAGAGGAGTTTTTGGCATCGTTATCGGCGGCAAATCTTGATCGACGACTATAACGTTATCGTCGTTTGTCGTCCATACGTTTGGATCGATAAAGTTATCGGCGTATAAAGCCGCTACGAAAAACGCGACAAAACAGATAAAAAATCTCATCAAATCCCCCGAACTGATTTTGTAAAACGCATTATACAACGGCGACGATAGCTTCTCTATTTTTGCGTTTGACGCTTTTTTATACTACCGAACGAAGGTTAAGTTAGTGGATAGGGTATAAAGCTTCTGATTGCGGGCTATTTGCGGTTATAAGAGAGGTAAATAGATCAACGAAGCGTCTAAAAAAAGTGGCGGACAGGGAGGGATTCGAACCCTCGATACCCATTACTGGATATGCGTCCTTAGCAGGGACGTGGTTTCAGCCACTCACCCACCTGTCCAAAGGCGCGATCAAAAAACCGCGATTTGCAAATGCACGGCGCGATTTTAGCAAAACACGCTTAACGCTTTCAAAACGGCGGCTCTTGGATCGCTCGCCAAGAGAATCGGGCGACCCATTACAATAAAGTCGCAACGCGCTTCCGACGCGATTTGCGGCGTGGCGACGCGGGATTGATCGTTGGCTTTGCCGCCTTCAAAACGCACGCCGGGGCAGAGCGTCAAAAACCGATCGTCGTTTGCGGCTTTGATCGCTTTACTCTCATAAACCGAGCAAACCGCCCCGTCTAAACCCGCGCCATAGGCAAAACGCGCCATCTCGATCGCGGCGGTTTCGATCGGCTTGTTGTAGATCTCCATAAACTCGTCGTCCGAGAAACTTGTCAGCGCGGTAACCGCCAAAACGATCGGGCGTTTTTTTAGGACGCTTAGGCGGTTCATCGTCGTTTCCATAGTCCTAACGCCCGCAGAGGCGTGGAGGTTAAACATTTCCACGCCGCGATCGGCGATACCAAGCGCCGCGTCGGCGGTCGTGTTTGGAATGTCGCAGAGCTTCAAATCCAAAAAAATCGGCGCGCCGCTCTTGATCCTGACCTCTTTTACAAAATCCCAGCCTTCGGCGATAAAACTTCTTAAACCGATCTTAAACCACAGATCAAGCCCGCCCAATTTCTCGACGATCGTCAGATTTTCTTTGCGCGTTTTTAGATCGAGGGCGACGCAGAGTTTCAAGAGACGATCCTATTTTTTCGGATCGCCTCTAAAATGCCGTTGATAAAAGGCGGCGCGTTATCGTCGGCAAGCTCTTTGGCAAGGTCGATCGCCTCGTCGATCGCGATCGGCGCGTCGGTGTCGGTGAAAATTAGCTCGTAACAGGCTAGGCGCAAGATCGCCTTTTCCGTCTTTCCAAGCCGATCGATACTCCAATCTTTTGAAATATTTGAAATAATCGTCTTGTCGATTTCCGTCAAATTTGCGCAGCTTCCTTCAAAAAGGGCGATGGCGAAATCCTTGTATTTTTGCGCTATCTTATTTTCGTAGGATAAACGAGCAAAATCTGAAGAGCCGTTGCCCATATCGAAGGCGTATAGAGCTTGGGCGGCGATCAGCCGCGACTGATGGCGCGCGCTCAAGCTATTTGCCTAATTTGGCGTAGAGGTCGATCAGCTCGATAAGCCCCGTCATAGCTTCGAAACCCTTGTTGCCAGCTTTGCTTCCCGCCCGCTCGATCGCCTGTTCGATCGTATCCGTCGTAAGCACGCCGAAAGTTACGGGGATCAAGGTTTCCAAAGCCGCCGCCGCGATTCCTTTGGTCGTTTCCGCCGCCACATAGTCAAAATGCGGCGTGGAACCGCGAATGATCGCGCCCGCGCAAACCGCGCCCGCGTAGCGACCGGTTTTGATCGCTTTTTTCAGCGCCAGCGGGAGTTCAAACGCGCCCGGAACCAAGATCAGATCAAAGTTTTTTTCATCGCCGCCGTGTCTTATAAAGCTGTCTTTCGCCCCTTCGACAAGACGATCGCTAATAAGATGATTAAAACGGGAGGCGATAACCGCGACTTTTGCGTTTTTGGGTAGTTGTAACGCGCCTTCGTAGAGCATATTTTTAACCTTTACAAATAACCGCCCGCTTAAAGGGCGGTTTTGCGAGTTTATTCGGCGGCTTTTGGAACGCGAATCTCTTTAATCCGCGCCGCTTTGCCGCGCAGATTGCGCTGATAGTAGAGTTTAGCGCGGCGCACGCGTCCGCGCCGAACGACGTCGATCGTTTCTAGTGCTTCGGCGTAAAGAGGAAAGATCCGCTCTACTCCGATATTGTTTGCGCCGATCTTGCGAACGGTAAAGGTTTTGTTCGCTCCCGCGCCGCGCTTGGAGATACAAACGCCCTCAAACGTCTGAATACGGGTTTTTTCGCCCTCTTTAATGCGAATGCCCATACGAATCGTGTCGCCCGCGCTAAATAGCGGTCGGACTCTTTCGCCGATTTGAGCCTTTTCAAAGGCTTCGATATAGCGGTTTCTCATCTGTCTATCCTTGATATTCTGTAAAAAAGAGCGCGATTATAGTCAAACTTTGCTTTTACCGCGCTTAAGCGTCTGATTGTTTTAGCAGATCGGGGCGAAAATAGCGCGTTTTTAGGGTTGCCAGGCGCGCTCTAAAAGCGGCGATCGCCTTGTGATTTCCGCTAAGAAGCTCGCTAGGCGTCGTTTGATCTCTAAAAACGCAGGGCTTTGTAAAAACGGGCGCTTCTAGCAGATCGCGCTCAAAACTTTCAACGCCAAGCGACGAGGCGTTGCCCAAAACGTTTGGAACAAAGCGCAAAATCGCGTCGGCGCACATCAGCGCGGGCAGTTCGCCGCCCGTCAAAACAAAATCGCCGATCGAGAAAACCTCGTCGGCGAAAACCTCGATAGCGCGCTCGTCAAAACCTTCGTAGCGCCCGCAAACAAACGCGACGCGCTCAAAACGCGCCAATCGCTTCGCGTCTTTGGCTTTGAATCGCTTGGCGCAAGGAGTCATAAATAAAATCCGCGTTTTTGGCGCTTTGCGTTTTAGATCGCTCAAAGTATCGAATAGCGGCTGAGGCGTCATCACCATACCCGCGCCGCCTCCCGTAACGCTATCGTCGGTTTTAAGCCATTTATCGGCGGAATAATCTCGCGGGTTTAGCGTTTCAAACTCAAAAAGCCCGCTCTCTTTCGCCCGTTTTAAGATCGAATCCTCAAAATACGGCGCGACGAGGTTTGGAAAAAGCGTGATAAACGTTAGGCGCATATTTTCGCGTTATCCTCTTTGTAATCTGGCTAATTATCGCTAAATATCCTTTGCCGCTTGATCCGCGACGAACGTTCTTGCGATTTCTTAAAAGCGATCCCGCCGCCGCCCGTTTTTAAGACCCGTTTTGTTACTATGTCGCGAATTGTTCAAATCTGAAATTAAGGATCTCTCTTGACCTCTCTCCTCGCCTCTTTCAAAAAGCCTCTTATCATCGCCCGTCTAGCCGCGCTTATCTTTATTTTAGCCTATATTATCTCTTTCTTTTCCGATCGATCTATAGGTAGCGAACGTTCGGTAAAAACGGATCGCGTAACGGCGGCGGAAACGCCCTCTATTGGAAGTAATCGCGCAATAGCGGACGAAAACGAGGTTTTCGCGCCGATCGAAAGCGCCCGCCGTTTCAAACGTTTTAACTCTTATGAAACCAGAATGCACCCATACTACAAAGACGACGTTCATCTTGAAAACATAATCGTATCCGATAACTTTGCCCGCAGATTCAAACATAACGGATCGCTAACCTTTGTCGTCGATAAAAACGCAAGCCTTAAAGATAGAGACGGCGTGATAATGCAAGTATTTGCCGATAATAAACTAATCGCCGAACAAGCCGAAAATCCTTACTTATACGAAGGAGCGTCTAAGCCCGTAACGGTAAAGTTTAATATTCCAAAAGGAACAAAAGAGCTAAAACTTCATATTCTAGGAGGAAAAAATCCTTGGAATGACGGAACAAGAGTTTCAAATATTGAGGTTAATAGGGCAAACCCTTTACCAACAATTATCTTCTGGCTCTCTTTTATCTTTCTTGTATTTCCCAAAAACTATTACAGTCTAAAAACTTGGTTTCCCGCTATTAAAAGCGCATTTACGCCTATAACCTCTGGGGGGGGGGGGGGGGGGGGCAAAACCCCCCCCCCAAACCGCAAATTATGCC